>CAZITS010000326.1:0-6384 GCA_964542185.1 uncultured Pirellulaceae bacterium | reverse complement strand
AGACGTTTCATGTTCAGCTCCTTCGGTTGGCGTATCCAGACGCCACCAATATAGACGCTGGCGCGCACAGCGTGTGGCCGGCAACCGGCCCGGTACCGGCGGCAGGAGTGGCGGCGTTACTGCACGATGCGGCAGTGGGAAAGTGCCTTCTTCAGTTCAGCGATGCCCGCGTCGGTGACTTGGGTATCGCGGAGCCTAAGCGTTCGCAGGCTAGTCAGTCTCTTGAGATGTACCAGCCCGTGCCGGTGATCTGCGAGTGTAACCCAGTGCACCTGGGTATATTTTTCAATCGACTCGTCGTAAATCTAGTACGTCCGAAAGGCTTCGAAACGAACGTCACTCCCGTCGCGTAGCGAACCGAAGATTTATCGAAGCAGGAGCAGTTGTCCGCATCCGGTTGGTTTTATCGAGTCTTGTTTTGCGATTCGTCAGAGGTGAATTGAAAACCAAACAACTGGGAGCCAGACATTACCACGCGGAGTCGCGTGGGCTTTGTCGCGCGATTGCTAACATCACTACCGGTCTTCCACTGAACGGCTTTGCTTAGTGAATTACCGACAATAGGATCGCAATCACTTACGGAGTACTTTGAGAGTGGGTGACCGTCCTCATCGAGAAGACCGATTCGTACGTGGCCTCCCTTGTGAACCAGGACATTCAGCTTCAGTGTGTCTCCAATGAACCGTAGCGGAGGGCTTGTGAATGAGCCACCGCTGCGTCCCGCCGTTGCGGCGATGAAGCGGTCGAGTTGAGCAACGACGCGACTGTAGACTCTCGCGTTTCCGGGCTTCGCGAAATTCTCAAGTTCCGCCTCCTGGTGCCGCAGCGGTGAACCGGAGTAGTACAGCCATAACTCATCTTCGACTCGGATCATTCCCTGTCCCATGTAGAGTGATCCACTGTCGAACGCCTTTGCCTCGCCTGTCGCGATGAAAGCGGTCTGCCGGTCTGGCCGCGACCAGCGAATACCGTCGCGGCTGACGGCCAGTCGGATGTCCAGCGTATCCGGCCCGTGCTGGTACAGGCTGGGAAACATCAGGTAGACGTTCGGTGCGTAGGCGTATTTGATGGCCGCCGAGTTATAGAGGTCGCTGTTCGGTGGATCGCGGTCGTCGGTTTGTGCAACGAGTTTCAACGGTTCGAATCGAGAGAAGTCAGAGCTTTCGGATCGTCCTAATGACCGTCCGTGACCGCCGACTCGGCCGAAGAGTACATACCGTTCACGCGATGCGTCCCAGAATCCGGAATACTGGCTATCGGCGAAGAGATCACTGATGGGATGTGGCAAGCGTGTCCACTTCAGTCCATCCGCCGAGTACATGCCCGCGATGCGATGCGGGCGTTGATCTGGTCGATCGAAGAGCCCTTGACCAACAGCTTTGTAACGGCGTTCCGGCGATGCATGGGGATCAATAAACACCCCCGTGCCATGAACTCGCGATCGATTACCCTGTTCGTTCGAACCGATCTGGCGAAACAGAATGTTATTTCGGTCGCTGCCCTTGTAGGTAAACCTGCCCAACTCCGGCTTCGTCCAGTGAACCCCATCGCGAGATTCGGCGTAGCAGAACGACGTGTCATTCGCTGTCGGCCACCCGTCGATGTCGTACGCCTCGTACCACATGCGATACTTTGCACGGGTGTCGATGCGTCCCTGGTCTTGCATCACATTAAACCAATTGAGCGATGCGCTTTCCCAGGTATGTTCCGGTCTTAAGATCACTTCGCCAGTCTTTTGCGGCGGATGAATCTTGAGACTCACGTCCTGAGATTCCGCCAGGAACAATCCGTCCAGAAAGAGCTGCTTGTGGGAGCCAACGTCGATTGGCTCAGCAGCCCGGATGCCGGTGACGAACAGGACAGTGGAGATTGCCAGCACTTGTGGAATGTACTTCATGACGGACGCTCGGTTGCTACTTGTCGTGTGCGGGTAATGAACCGCCAGGGCGATTCATTGTGTCTGTTTAGCAGCCGGTACGCGTAACGTCCAGTTCTCCAGTAACCGTGAGCTAACACTCAACGGTAGATTTGCGTATTTGATTTGTGCTTTGTGGAACAGTGAATGGCCTTGAGGCAAGTGAACAGTGTCTGTCATTGCCTTCGGACTCGCCCCCGAACGTTTCATGTCAGAAAGGGTGGCGCTCGTAATCACCACGCCAACAGATACCGTGGTTGTCCAGAGGAACAGATTGCCGATGGAAAACTGAGATTTGCGTTTGACTGGACCGGTTGTGTCCCAGGTCTCCTGGGGTTCAGGTATTATCTCTTCTCCATGTATCTGCAAATCGGCAGTGCGACTGGACCCCGTCACATTCAGAGTGGTGCGTGACGGCCTGGCTCAACAGATCCCAGTCAGGTTCTCTTTGCCGCGGCAGGAGGGGCGGTTACTTCCCTTGCCCTCACACGCCGGCGGCTCGGACGATTAACAGGATGCTGGACCGCACGTCCTCAGGCAACGCGTCCTGGCAGTCGATCACCATCAGGAGGTCAGTGGCTGGGCCCGAAACTTTCCGACCGACGGCGTCCCTGTTTGTGCCACCCGCTTCAGCAAAGGCTGTTTTTCCCGAATGATTCACAGAACGTTCGAACTCTACCGGGGGAGCTTGTTTCTTTCCTGCGGAAAGAAGCTACCGACCAGTTAACGCCCGACGCCCCCCTGTCGGCCCCGGGCGTTTCGCGCTCTTGGCCAGTTCTGGCAAGGGTTTGCGACCGATTCCGCCGGCGTGTCGCGGTCTCTGTTTCCAGAGAGAACAACCCGAGCGCGAATCCAATCCCGCCGCAACTCGAAAGTCGGCCCCGCAACTCTCTGACTCTCCGCTGAACAGACCCTCGTGCATTAACAGCCCAGTTGTTTTCGGCGGGGTAAAAAAAACGTATTTCGCCAAACGGGTTTGGTATACTCGGATCGCATGTTTCTTTGAATTTTTCAGCGGATCGAACGTGGCGATTTCAGTTCCATTCCTGTCGAAGCGGATCGCCTACCTGACGTTATCTCTCTTGGCAGTCAGTGGCTTCTGTGCCAGTTTGTGCGGGGAAGAAATTGACTTTAATCAGACCATACGCCCCATTCTGCAAGAGCGGTGTTTTGCCTGCCATGGTGCTTTGAAACAGGAATCCAGTTTAAGACTGGATTCGGCGTCCCTGCTACGCAAGGGAGGTGATTCAGGGGAGATCATTGACCTTGAAAAGGTTGAACAAAGCGAGTTGCTCATCCGGGTCAGTCATCAAGATGAATCCAGCCGCATGCCACCCGAAGGGCAACCTCTTTCCGCGGAAGAAATCGAGTTGATTCGCCAATGGATTAAGGCGGGCGGCAGGGTACCCCAAAATGATACGGCTGAAATATCGCCGCAGGAGCATTGGGCGTTCCAAGTGCCCCGCAAGGGAAAAATGGCATCTGGCACGAAGCCAGTTAACCCCATCGACACGCTGCTGGATTGGCAGAGAAACCAGCAAGGATTCACGGTGATCGCCGGTGATGCTGAGAAGAGTCTTTTACTGCGACGTGTTTATCTTGATCTGGTCGGTGTTCCCCCGCTGCCTGCAGAAGTAGCCGCTTTCCTGCAAGACGAGAGTCGTGAGGCTTATGGAAAGGTTGTGGATCAGCTTTTGAAGAGCCCGCATTACGGCGAGCGTTGGGGGCGTCACTGGATGGATGTGTGGCGTTACTCGGATTGGTACGGCTTTGAGGGGAAGGTTCGACACAGCCAAAAACACATCTGGCATTGGCGGGATTGGATTGTCGAATCACTCAATGCTGACAAGGGTTACGACCAGATGATCCTGGAAATGCTGGCCGCCGATGAGCTGTATCCTGTCGATCGGGATAGGCTGCGAGCAACTGGATTTTTGGCGCGCAATTATTATCTGTTTAACCGAACGACGTGGCTTGACGAAACCATCGAACACACAGGAAAGGCTTTTCTTGGATTGACGTTGAACTGCTGCAAATGTCACGACCACAAGTACGATCCGTTGACGCAGGAAGACTATTATCGATTCCGGGCGATATTTGAGCCGCATCAAGTGCGTCTCGACCCCTTGCCGGGCACGACCGATCTCGAAAAGGATGGGCTGCCAAGAGTTTTCGATGCGCATCCCGAGGCAAAGACCTATCTGCACATCCGTGGAAACGAAAAAGACCTGGACCGCTCCCAGGCACTGTCGCCCGGCATTCCGGCCTTTTTCGACGATGTGGTTTTCCAGCCCGCCCAAATAGCTTTACCCGGCGAGTCTTATCAGCCGGCGACCCAGGATTTTGTTTTGAAAGATCACCTGGCGTTACTCGACTCAGCAGTCAATAAAGCCGAAGGTGACCTGCGAAAAGCCCAGGTCACGTTAACGGCTCTGCGGTCCCCCAAGAAGCGAGCCGGTCAAGTCAGGTATGACAGGTTCAAGCTAGAGCCATCGGGCGCCTGGATCGATGATTCATTTGATCAGTGGAATGACCAGGTGTGGGTTGTCAAAAACGGAAACTGGAAAGTTGAAAAAGGTCAACTAAGACAGGTTGAAACGGGTCTAAAAAAACCTTTTTTTGCAGCCACATCAAGAATTCTGGAATCCCGATCCAGTCATCCCCAGGATTTTATACTTGAGGCACGATTTTCTGTTTCCGGGGGTCAAAAGTACAAAACCATTGGTTTTCGTTTTGATGCTTCCGAAAAACATGAAAAGAGGGTTTATCTCCAGGGCGCACCCTCTCACGAATCGAAAGTCCAAGTCAGTTTTTCCAGAAATGGAAAGCAGAACTACCCGACCCAGGCACTGGAAAAAATCCCGGTGCAGCTGGAACAAGTCTATACCCTGAGGATTGCCATTCGAAACCAGTTGATCAACGTCTCGCTGGACGGAAAACACCGGGTCTCTTTTGAATTCCCGATGGATCGGCAGAAGGGCAAGTTTCAGCTCGCGTCGTTTGATTCGCTGGCTAATTTTGATTTCATCCGGGTGTGCAAGCTTCCTCCCACGGTCGGCTTGATTCCAGCCAACAACAAGATTCCATTGACGCTGGAACACGCGGAAAGAAACGTCGAGTGGGCCGAATCCAAAGTCCGCTTGGCGCAATTGAAACGTGAGAAGACCATCAAGGGGGTTGCCGCTGATGCTGCCAAAGCAAATAGCAATGACCCATCGACGGCCATCGCGGCCGCCGTGACATCGACGCGACAATGCGAAATCGCCAAGCTAGAGGCAAAAGTTCAGGAACTGGATTTCAAACGGGCTCGTGGCTCAACGGCGGAAAAAGAAAAAATCACCAAGTCGCTTGAGGTAGAAAAAAAGAAACTGGTTGCTGCGCGAAAACAATTGGCTAGACCGGGTGAGCAATACGAATCCATCCGCGTTTCACAGAAAGCCCTGGAAAGGCCAGACGAAACCGCGGAATCCCGCCAGCAACCGTTTCCGCAAGTCAGTACCGGGCGACGCACGGCGTTAGCCAGGTGGCTGGTGGACTCTGCCAATCCGCTCACGGCGCGGGTGGCAGTCAACCAGATCTGGATGCGTCATTTCGGGAAACCGTTGGTCGATCCGGTAACCGACTTCGGTCGGCGTTCAAAACCACCTGTTCAGCAGCGACTGTTGGATTGGCTGGCAGCTGACCTGGTGGAACACGGGTGGAAGATGAAGAGAATTCATAAGTTCATCCTGATGTCCCGGGCTTACCGGATGTCTGGGCAAGTGGAAACGGTGGCGAGCGATCCGACCAACGAATACTATCGATTTCGTCAACCGCTGCGTATGGAGTCTCAGGTGATTCGCGACAGTTTGCTGCGGCTCTCGGGGCAGCTGCAAGAAACACTGGGTGGGCCACCGATTGATCCCATGGCCCAGGCAATGAGCCTCCGACGGAGCTTCTATTTCCGACAATCGCGAGAGCATCAACACAAATTCGTGGGAATGTTTGATGATGCCAATATCCTCCGGTGTTATCGCCGCCAGGAAAGCATCATCCCGCAGCAAGCCTTGACCCTTGCCAATAGCAAGCTGGCCTTCACCGCGGCCAGCAAGATCAACGAAAAGCTCTCGCAAGACAAAGCCATGAAGGATCCTGAATTTATCGATCGTTCATTCAGGCTAATATTGGGTAGGCCACCCACCATCAAGGAGCTGGAGGTCTGCCTTGAGTCACTGAGCCGGTTGAAGGAACTGACTCATGCGCGAAAGGACAGCCTGCAACGGTCGAGAACAAACCTGATCCTCGCCCTGATTAATTCAAACGACTTCGTGACGATCCGATGACCCTACCTTTTCCAGCCAACCGATCGATGCAACGCAGGCAGTTCCTGGGCACGGGACTCGGCCTCGGAGGGATTGCTCTTCAGTCCTTGCTGCAAGAGGAAATATGGGGCGAGGGAAAAAGCCCCAATTTCGCTCCCAAGGCAAAGA
>CAZITS010000325.1:0-6386 GCA_964542185.1 uncultured Pirellulaceae bacterium | reverse complement strand
TGGGCGACTTCAATTACGTCACGGTTGAGGAAGTCGCGGCGTTACTTTCTGGAAACACAACCGGCCGCGTTCAACGATAAGCCATGTCAGTATCCGTGCTGTCCGGCGCATCATCCCAGGGTGCACTAATCGCCCCCTACTGCTTTCTTCTTCCCTGCCTCTGTGCGGTTCCCGGTGACCACTTAGAATGTGTTCACGCACCGGTTCCCTTGCTCAGATGATATCCCGCTCACCGTTTGGCAACCAAAGACATGGCGAACGAATATTACGAGAATCCCCTGATTTCACGGTATGCCTCCCGCTCCATGGCCCGGCTTTGGAGCGACCAGCGTAAATTCAGCACTTGGAGGCAACTCTGGGTCTGGCTGGCACAATCAGAACAGGAACTTGGCCTGTCCATTACGGACCAACAGTTGGCAGAACTTGAATCTCATATCGAGACCATCGACTTCGCTGCGGCTGCAGATTACGAGCAGCGTCTGCGACATGACGTGATGGCACATGTCCACGCCTACGCAGATGACTGCCCAACCGCGCGGGGCATCATTCACTGGGGCGCAACAAGTTGCTTCGTTACTGACAACACCGACTTGCTGCTGCTGCGGGAAGCCCTCCAGCAAATTCGCGATCGCCTCGTTTGTGTTATCGACACACTAGCCGGTTTCGCCGCGGCACAACGCGACGTCGCCTGCCTGGCATACACACATTTACAACCCGCGCAGCCGACCACCGTCGGCAAACGAGCTTGCCTCTGGCTCCACGATCTGGTGTCAGACCTCGCAGATGTGGAATTTCGTCTTGACCATCTCAAGGCCCGCAGCACCAAAGGGACCACAGGAACGCAAGCGAGTTTCCTCGAGCTGTTTGAGGGCGACCATCAAAAGGTCCGCCAGCTGGAACGCCGAGTTGCCGAAAAAATGGGGTTTTCAGATAGCTACCCTGTGACGGGCCAAACCTACTCCCGCAAGGTCGACACGCAAATTCTCGATCTGCTTTCAGGGATCGCACAAAGCGCTCACAAAGCGGCCAGCGACTTGCGTCTCCTGGCAAATCGCAAAGAAATGGAAGAACCTTTTGGAAAAGATCAAATTGGCTCATCGGCTATGGCTTATAAACGAAATCCAATGCGTAGCGAACGCATCTGCTCGCTTGCCCGGTATGCAATGAGCCTCCAATCCAGCGCCGCCAATACGCTGGCGACGCAATGGATGGAACGTACCTTGGACGATAGCGCGAACCGACGGCTCGTGCTCCCACAAGCCTTTCTGGCAGTCGATGCGATTCTTCTCATTTATCAGAACGTCACCAGTGGACTAGTGGTTTATCCTCGTGTGATCGACCGCAACCTCCGTGAAGAGCTTCCGTTTATGGCCACCGAGAATATCCTCATGGCAGCAGTGGCAGCTGGCGGAGACCGCCAAGACCTGCACGAGCGTATTCGTCAGCACAGCCAGGCTGCGAGCCAACAAGTCAAGGGTGAGGGACAAGCCAATGATTTACTGGATCGTCTGGCGGCTGATGAAGCTTTTTCAAACGTTGATTTCGCGGCCACGCTTAACGTTCTGGATTATGTCGGCCGCGCCCCGCAACAGGTCGACGACTTCCTCGCCGAGGTGATCGAGCCGATCCGAGCAAAGTACGGTCCGATCGGAGAGTTGAATGAAGACCTGCGAGTCTGAGCCCAGTAACCCGTTTGCCTTTGCGACCTGTCAGGCAGGTGCTGAAACCGCCTTGAAAGCAGAGGTAGCGCAACTTGAGTCTGACATCCGTGCAGCTTTCTCACGTCCGGGATTCGTAACGTTCAAGCTACCGGCCGGTTATTCCCGGTCCAGTCCGTTCCACCCCAATTCAGTCTTCGCGCAAACAACAGGCTGGTCTCTCGGCTCTGTCCATTGCGATTCTACGACGATCGGCGCTGCACAGGTCTGGGACCTGGTACAAAATCAGCGGGTGCACCATCTCCATACATGGCAACGCAATTCTCGAAAAAACCCTTTGAATCCTGTCACACCCTTGGCCAGCGCAATCGGCCAGCAACTCCTCGCCGGACTCCCCAGTGACCGCGGCCCCCTGCCACTCAACCAGATCGCCCAACGTGGACAACAAGTCCTGGACTGCGTCCTGGTCGAACCTGGAGAGTGGTGGATCGGATCTCATGTGGCCAACAACGTACCCTCCCGCTGGCCCGGTGGCGTGATCCACCGCGACCTGCCAGCCCACGCGGTAAGCCGGGCTTACCTGAAAATGTGGGCCGCGCTGCAGTGGTCGGGAATCTCAATCGCTCCCGGTGACCGCTGTGTCGAATTAGGTAGCGCCCCAGGGGGATCCTCCCAGGCGCTGCTTGACCGGGGAGTCCAAGTCACGGGAATCGATCCAGCTGAGATGGACGAAACCGTGCTGGCACACCCCGATTTCACCCACCTGAGAATGCGTGGCGCCGAGCTCAAACGGCGGGCCTATCGGTCATTTCGCTGGCTGGTTGCCGACGCCAATGTGGCCCCCAAACACACCTTGGACACCGTCGAGCAAATCGTCACGTACCCCGGCGTCCCCATTCGCGGCCTGCTCCTGACGCTCAAATTGCTCCAGTGGAATCTAGCCGCGCAGGTGCCTGCCTGGATGGAACGCATCCGTTCGTGGGGCTATCGCCACGTACGCGCCCGACAATTGGCGTCGGGCGGGCAGGAAATTTGTATTGCGGCCATGCGTCATCGGTCCTTGAAACGTGTCGGTGGTCCCCGCCGCAGCTGAGCTCTGACGTGCCCGGGCTGAACCTGCTGAATCACGCTTTCTGGAGCCCTGCAGTCGGCTACCGGGTGGTAGCCGAGACATCCGCATGGTCGGTGGGACCATCTGACGCGCTTCAGCGAGCCCTGTGTCGCCGTCCAAACCGCCCAATTACCTCCCCCGGTAAACAACAAAAGCGACTGCCAACCGGTTTCCAATTGCGCTCCACCACTACCCGCCCGACCTAACCCAGGGAACAACATGGAAACCTTAAGAATATTGAGATGTATACGCATTTTGGGAGGTATATATAGACTGGAAAAAATAAACAGGCTTGGGGCGCATTCTTCTTTGCATTGATTTTAGCCGTGACTATAATCGGTCTCATCTATACCTAACTGTTGAATTTTACGTATCTTACCGCACCGTAACGGAATTGTTATGGCGGTAAATCGCGGTCAGCGTGTAATATGCGTCTGCCCGTAACTTGCTGGTATTTATCACTTTCCGAAGGGTTGTTTCATGGCAGTCCGAAAACCGGGTTCTCCGCGCTCTGGTTCGAAGCGCAATCAAACCCGACGCCACCAGCTTCTCCAACGCAAGCAACGCAAATTGCATCTGGAGAATCTTGAGCCTCGCCGCCTCTTGGCGCAAGGTCCACAGCTGATTTCGGTTCGGCCGAATGACGGTGATTTCCTCAATGAGGGTGACACGCTCCACAACGACCTGGTCGATGTCACGTTCATCTTCAGCGACAGCCAGCAGATCAATGACGCGACGCTCGACGCCATTTCTCTGACCGGCAGCGGTGCGGACGATGTGTTTGATACCGAAGACGATGTGGTCATCGAACCCGGCTACGTTGGTATCGGCGACCAGGAAAATCGCGTCGTCATGCGTTTCGCGGAAAAACTTCCGGACGACGACTATCGCATCGACGTTCTCGGGACCGGTGACGCTCCCCTGGAGAACCTGGATGGTGAACCCTTTAACGACGGGGACAGCGACTTCCAGTTGCAGTTCCAGCTTGACTTGGGTGCTCAGGTTGCTGGCGTGGTACCCCAGCCAATTAGCCGAGATGGCGGTGTACTCACACAGGCACGTGACCAAATCGACGTCTATTTCAACGATGACGATTTGAATGCGGCCGATGCAGCAAATCCCGATTTCTACCAGCTGATTCTCACCAACGACACGGTCGACAACCAGGACGACCTCTCGTTTCATCCGGATTCAGTGACCTACGATGCGGCCTCTGACAAGGCCGTGTTAACCTTCAGCAACGACCTCAACCAGCTTCCCGACGGCTCGGGGGGCGTGGTGGGTAACGCCACCTGGCGTCTGAAAATCGGCGTGAACGAAGTCCTGCCCGCGCCACCAGCTGCGCAGAATCCTGGCGATGCCGGCGACAGCTTTGATAACGCGATCGATCTCAACGAACTGAACGACTCACTGTTGATTTCAGGAGAGATCGTTTCAACCTCTCCCAGTCTATTTGATTTTCCAGGTGGAGCCGATGAACCGGGACACCGTGACGTCCCGGACGAGATCGACCACCACTGGGGGCAACACGTCAATCCCGACTTCGGTCCCGACAGTACCATTGGCGTTCAACAGGTCTATTACAACTTCCAGAGTGCCGTCGGCCAGTCGGCTGCCGGCGACCCGATC
This sequence comes from uncultured Pirellulaceae bacterium, assembly GCA_964542185.1. GTDB lineage: Bacteria > Planctomycetota > Planctomycetia > Pirellulales > Pirellulaceae > UBA9264. The sequence goes on along the minus strand of CAZITS010000325.1, from coordinate 1,988 downwards.
CTTAACCTGATTACCGATAAACAAAAACAGCGTGTTCGCGAAGCGATCACCATGTGGAGTGACCGGCTGGGTCTGCAGTTCCTGGAATCAGCCGACCAGGGCGTGACCTTCGCCACCGCCGACCCGGCCGCCCTCGATCCGTTCGCACCCGATGTGGTCAACTATGTCAAGAAAACGACCCAGGACCTGGGATTCATCGCGCGAATCGATCCCGACTTCGAAGAATCGATGGTCGTACTGGACGCTGGCCGACAATGGGAAAGCAACTTCGGGGAAGCCTATTACGACGCCCTGATGACCGCCATGGGATTCGTACTCGGTCTGGAACGCGCTGCGGACCTGCCTCCGTCCACCACCATGTCGTTCGGACCTGATGCCTTTACGGTTGAAGGTGCGCCGCCAGCGGAAGACTTGGCGCCAGGCAATCACGATGTGGTGCATGCGCAATACCTCCATAAGCCCGACAGCAACGACATCGACCTCTACAAATTCACGGTCGATCTGGGAGACACGGGACAAGAGCAGAAAGAATCCAGCACCCTGGTTGTGGAAACGTTTGCCGAACGCCAACCCAACGCCAGCCTGCTGGACACACTGGTCACTGTCTTTCAGGAAACAGAGACACTCGACGGGACCGGTGCCGTCATCGGTACCCAGCGCGAGATCATCGCCCGTAATGATGACTACTACAGCGAAGATTCGTACATCGAGTTGACCGTGGGCACCGGCACGTACTATGTGCAGGTCACTTCCACGGGGAACGGCAGTACGCTCCCAGAACATGAAGAATCCGGATACGGCGGTACCACCGAAGGGAAATACCAGTTGCGGTTGGACTTGCGTTCCAACTTGAGTAGCGACGAAGTGCTCAGCGATGCGACGGGAACCGCGCTGGATGGCGATGGCGACGGGACTCCCGGAGGCGCGTACAACTTCTGGTTCCGCAGCGTCGATGCAGCAGAAACCGTGATTGTCGATAAAGCGCATAGTCCAGACCCTGGCCAGCCACTGGGAACGTTGGCCAATCCGTTTGACAACATCGCGGACGCCCTGGACGCAACCGCATCAGGCAACGTCGTACGCGTAGTGCCCAATGCCGGATCGGATGGTGATCTCGCCACGCTGGACGACAATTTCGCCTACGAGGTTGGCCTGGGTACGCTCCCCGGTCAGATCCTCAGCGATGGCTCCACACTGGAAGTTCCCGCGGGCGTCACCGTAATGGTCGACCCGGGAACCATTTTTAAATTGCGCAAGGCGCGCGTCGGTGTCGGCAGTTCCAACCTCAACACCGACCGCAGTGGTGGTGCGCTGCAGGTCCTGGGAACTCCCGCAAACAGCGTCTATTTCACCTCGTGGATGGCCGAGGACATCGGCCTGGACACACACGCCCCCAGCACCAGCCCACAAGAGGGCGATTGGGGCGGCATTCGTTTCCGCAATGACCTGGACAATGCAGAAGCGCGTTTCAACTACGAGCAGGAAGGGATCTTCCTGAATTACGTCAATGGTGCCGAGATTACCTACGGTGGTGGCCGCTTGAACGTCAACTCGGTCGAACAAACAGTTCAGCCGATCCAGATGATCCAGAGTCGCCCCACGATCACTAACAATGTGATCAGCTTGAGCGCCGCGGCAGCATTGTCCGCAGATCCCAACAGCTTCGAAGAAACCAATTTCCACGCGCCCAAATTCCAGTTGTTTTCCAGCTTCACCTCCGACTACCAACGGATTGGTCCGGACATCTATAACAACCGACTGGTCGACAACACGACCAACGGCCTGTTTATCAGCATTGAAACACCGGCCGGCGACGAGCTGCAGGAACTCACGGTGTCAGCCCGTTTCGATGATGCTAGTGTTGTACATACGCTCGCCGAGAACTTGCGCATTGCCGGCACCCCAGGTGGCCCCCTGCTCGACACCAGTCAGCCTCCAGTCGAACTCGTCAGCCTGCAAGGAGAGTCCGGTGGTTCGTTGGCCGAGGA
>CAZITS010000324.1:0-6447 GCA_964542185.1 uncultured Pirellulaceae bacterium | reverse complement strand
GTCGCGCGCACCGCTGGCCGGGCAGGCTGTGCAACGGGTTGAAACGCCCAGTGCCCTCGACCGTCAACAGCAACGGAATCAGACGAAGGGGCAGCGGTTCCGTCGCGCGGGTCAGGTGCGCCCAGCTCGATCCAACGCACCAGGTCGGCGATGGCCCGGTCGGGCAACTTCCGCTCGGGCGGCATCTTCAACGATTCGTGGCGGACAGCAGAAATCAACAGACTCTGCTCGGGCCGTCCCGGCACGATCGCAGGACCACTTTCGCCCCCAGCGCGCACCGTCGACCTCAAGTCGAGCCGCAATCCACCCTTCTGCTTCTTGGCGCGACCCGAGTGGCAGGCATAACAATGCTCGACCAGCAGCGGCCGAATCCGTTGCTCAAAAAAAGCATCACCTGCGTCAGTCGCCGTGTCCTCTGCAGTAGCCAACGAGACCGCCAGACAGGCAACGAAAACTGGCAGCCCACAGTATCGGATCGCAATCGCTTGCATCGCACCACTCGCTGAACAACACTACCGGAACATTCCCACCGGAGTCGCACCGGAACACCGTAAAAGGGCATAGCTGGCGTGTTCAAGTATATACCGGGCGCGCATGCCAATTCCACGCGCCGCCCACGAGAGGGCTCAGACACCCGCTTCAATACACCACGACGATCCGACAATTGGGCAGTGCTGCCTGGAGATTCTGAATTCCCGTGGCAGTCACCCCAGTGCGAATCAAAACCAGTTGATTCAGCCTGGACAGCCGGGCCAAATGCACCAGGCCAGCATCTCCAATGGCGAGGTTCCGCAACCCAATCGAGCGGAGTTCCGATAACTCCTGCAACGCGCCCAGGCCAGCGTCGGTAATCGGTACGTCACTGATACTCAACGATTGCAGGCCCGCCAGTTCCTGCAGATGCACCAAACCGGCGTCAGTAATCTGCCAACCATCCAGGTGAAAACGAGACCGCCTGGCAATTGCCCGCAGATAATGCTGCAAGCCAATGTCCGTCCGCAGTGATTCAGGAATCCGCAAGCTCACCAGCTCCATTCCCTGCAAGTGTGCCAACCCGACGTCCGTAATCGACGTTCCCCGCAAGGAAAGACGACGGAGACTCTTGACTGCTGGCAAATGGACCATTCCTTGATCCGTGATGTAGCGGCAGGAGTCCAAGTCCAGACGTTCCAGTCGAGTCATCGGTTTCAGGCGCTCCAAATGCGCGTCGGTGATCTCGGTATCCTGGCAATTGATGTAAATGATCCGACCTTGTTTGTCCCGGCGGATTTCAACCCCATACTCTTCCAGCGCAGCCGACGCATTGCCTGCAAATTGCGGCAGCAACTTGTTCTTCATCTTGCGAAAATTCGGACCCCGCATGGTACTGTCAAGCCGCGCGTTGGGATCGACGGAGTTCCCAGTGTTGTCCGGCTCAATACAACCAATGCACGCCAGTAGCAGTGCGACCGCACAGACCGTGCGGTAGGCTACATGAGGTGCCAACGGGTGTCTTGTCTGCCTGCTACTCAAGTCTGCCTGCTACTCAGAGGAGATGTCTTCAGAATTGCGCGAAGGTACCGCAGCCAGAAAATGACAGCAGCGGACCTCCGCGCCCTGCTTGTCAACTGATTCGCCAATGATTGTACTATGGTCATGCAGGTCAACCCAAATCGCCAGGATAGGATTCTATGATCATCAGTCCCAGCAACTGCCCCCGCGTCGTACGCATTGTCATCGTAACCCTGCTGGCCCTTGCCGGACTCCCCACGGCAGAGATGACGCGTCCCAGTTCGGCTGCCGCACCCGCTGCCATTCCCCCAAGGACCGCCTGGTCGACATCCCACGTGACGGGGTCCCCCACGCCTCCGTTACCTTACGTGGCGCAGCGCGCCTTTCCAGCACTCAAATTCAACAAATGCCTCGACCTGGCCCGCGCGCCCGGCAGCGACCGACTGTTCATCGTTGAGCAGGACGGGAAGATCCTTTCGTTCCCCAATGACCCTGACGTGAAAACGGCCGACCTGGTCGTGGACATCAAGACGGGTATTCCGGAAGCCAGGCAGCTCTACGCACTCGCCTTTCATCCGAATTTTTCCGAAAACGGCTACTGCTACATCTGTTACATCAAGGCGGCAGGACTTCCCGATGGTACGCAGATCTCGCGGCTCACCATGTCCAGGACAAATCCCCCAACCATCGACATGGCCAGCGAAAAGAAAATCATCAGCTGGCTTTCCGGAGGCCACAACGGTTGTTGTCTGAAGTTTGGTCCCGATGGGTGTCTCTACATCTCAACGGGTGACGCAGCTCCTGCCAACCCACCCGATACGTTGAAAGCCGGCCAAGACGTCAGCAACCTGATGTCCTCGATCCTGCGGATCGATGTCGACCACACCGCAGGCGAAAACAATTACCGGATTCCCAAAGACAACCCGTTCGTCAATCTTGAGAATGCACGCGGTGAAATCTGGGCATATGGATTCCGGAACCCCTGGCGGATGAGCTTTGATGGTCACACGGGAGACCTGTGGGTCGGAGACGTGGGCTGGGAATTATGGGAGATGCTTGATCGGGTCGAGCGCGGTGGAAATTATGGCTGGAGCGTGCGCGAGGGCAATCAGTCGATCAACCCCGAGTGGCCTCGTGGCCCGACACCTATTCTCCCGCCGACGATTGATCACCCGCATTCGGAATCCTCTTCCATCACCGAGGGACTGACCTATTACGGCACGCGGCTACCCAGTCTGAGTGGTACACATCTCTATGGTGATTTCGATACCGGGAAAATCTGGGGATTCCGCTACGTCGATGGAAAAGTAATTGACCATCGCGAACTGGCGGACACAACGGTACGGATCGTCGGTTTTGGCGAAGACCACCAGGGCGAATTCTTCCTGCTCGACCATTCGGCCGGGACCCTTCACCAACTCATTGCCAACCCAGCGCAAGATCGCACCAGTGAATTCCCGCGCAAGCTGAGCGAAACCGGCCTGTTTTCCTCGGTCGTTGCGCAAAACCCGGCGCCCGGTGTCATTCCCTATTCCATCAACGCGGAGCCCTGGTCAGATCACGCGATCAGTGAACGCTTCGTGGCTGTTCCAGGCACCCTGTCTGTCAAGCCTGCTGGTACAAGCTGGCCATTCCCCACAGATTCAGTACTGGTCAAAACCCTGTCTCTGGACACCGAACAGGGAAATCCGCGCAGCCGCCGGCGCGTCGAAACGCAAATCCTGCATTTTGACGGCAGCGAATGGCAACCTTACACCTACCAATGGAACGACGCGCAGTCTGACGCAGCGCTGGTTGAGGCAACGGGAACCGAACAGAGTTTCACGATTATCGATCCCGCTGCGCCCGGCGGGAAACGTACACAAACCTGGCGATTCGCCGGACGCGCTGAATGCCAGCGTTGCCACAACAAGTGGTCTGGACCGGTGCTGGCTTTCAATACCCCGCAATTGAACAAGGAACACCAATACGGTGACACGCGTGCCAATCAACTCGAACTTCTCTCGCAGATGTCGCTATTGGACACCCCGGTCCCTGCCGAAAATCGGCCTCAACTGGCAAATCCGACCGACCCCAAGGCCGACCTGACGGCCCGCGCCCGCGCGTATTTGCAAGTCAATTGTGCCCACTGTCATCGCATGCACGCAGGCAGCGCGGTCCTCTCACTGATGCACTACGACCTGGCTTTAAAAGACACCAAAATGGTGGGGATCCGTCCCAGCCAGGGCACTTTTGGCATTCACGCGGCACAAGTGATCGCCCCGGGCGACCCCTTCCGCTCAGTGCTGTTATACAGGATGTCAAAGCTCGGGCGCGGACGCATGCCTTACCTGGGTTCGACAGAAGTCGACCTGGGGGGCGTCCAATTGATGTCGCAATGGCTGAAAACCATTGCTCCTATAAATGATTCAACAAGCCCCAGCGATACCACGGCTACCAATCTGCGCAAGGTCGAACGACAGCAGTTGACCCAGCTACTGGCACCGGCACCACAGCCACAACAAAAACAACTCGTCCAGGAGCTGCTCTCGTCGACCAGTGGTGCCCTGCAGGTGCTGCAGGCACTCGACGATCGTGCACTCAACGAGGACACGGCGAAACTAGCCCTGGGAGCGGCAACCAGCCATGAAGATGTACGTATCCGCGATCTGTTTGAACGCTTCTTGCCGACCGAAAAACGTGTCAAGCGATTGGGAAGCGTCGTTCAGGTCGATCAGCTGCTGGCGTTGCCAGGTGATCCGAGTCGAGGCGAGAAACTGTTTCTGAGCACTGCTGGAGTCGCCTGCAAGAACTGCCATCGGATCGGGAAACAAGGACAGGAAATCGGTCCTGATCTGAGTAAGATCGGCAAGAAGTACAGTCCGGCTCAGCTCCTGGAAAGCATTCTGCAGCCGTCCAAGAGGATCGATCCGAAGTACGTGACTTATCTTGCCGAAACCGACGAAGGAAGGTTGCTGACGGGGCTACTGGTGAAAAAAGACGCCCGTGAAATCATCCTCCGCGATGCCCAGAACAAACTGCTGACGATTGCTGCCGACCAGGTTGAAGAACTGGTTCCCCAAGCCAAGTCCTTGATGCCCGAATTACTGCTCCGCGACCTGACCGCCCAGCAGGTCGCAGACCTGCTGGCCTATCTTGGGTCCTTGAAATAACGTCGCGCTGAACTCACATCGCACGCAGAACATCGCTGGCTGCTGACGCGCCATATCGCGGCGGCGGAAATGCCAGCTCGTGATCTCCCTGCAGCCCACAGTGCTACACCGGCCAGCTTCAATCGGACAAGGTCCCCAGCCATTCGATGAACGCACGCAAGTCACCCGGTGCCATCGCCAGGACAAGTTCCTCGCGATGGCTGCCATGTACGGCCAGCACGTGATCTTCGTGGAACACAATCTGGTCGCCCAACTCTAACTCGTGCAGACGGGCTTCGTACAACGGATTATCGACCACGCCGGCGAAAAACTGCTCGCGGCGGTCGGTCACCCGGACCCAGAAGTCTTCACCCCAACCGCGTGAAGGAACTTGCTGGAGAGGTAGCGGCACGAGTGTCGCCGGATGTTCGTGCCCCAAAATCGGTTTGGTTGCCTCACCCTCGCAAATCGGGCAGGTACACTGTTCAGGGGCATCCGGATGGACAGAAAATCGGGGAGAATCGATCCGCAATTCGACGAACTGTTCCGCTCGAATATACTTCTTGAGAAGTGGGTGGGGAATCTGAAAATGGTCGCCGTTTTCAGCATGCATCTGGACTCCGTCAACCAGCTCGTAGCCATTGGCAAATCGCTGCGCGGCAAATTGTTCTGCCAGCTGATCAGACTCCATCAAAAAACTCTTGCTCACGAGATGAGTTTGCAGGACGGGCAGTGCCCCAGTCCCGTATAGATTGGGAACAGTCACAGGGTACCGCAACGGCGATCGATACTACCAGAGGCCACTCAAAGAAGAATTTCGTTAATCACACGACCGTACACGTCGGTAAGACGAAAATCGCGGCCGCCAAAACGGAATGTCAGTTTCTCGTGGTCGAGCCCCAAGAGGTGCAGCAGGGTCGCATGTAAATCATGAACCGTGACCACGTTCTCGACCGAATTCATGCCAAATTCATCGGTGGCGCCATAGGCCATACCACCCCGCACACCACCACCAGCCATCCACAGTGTAAAACCCGACGGATGATGATCGCGTCCATCCGCTCCTGCTGAATGTGGAGTCCTGCCAAACTCGCCCGACCACAAGACCAATGTCTCGTCAAGCAACCCGCGCATCTTCAAATCCTTGACCAGCGCGGCGATACCCTGATCTGTGTTCGCAGCGTTTTCTTCGTGCCCTTTCTTGAGGTTGCCATGCTGATCCCAGGTTCCGGTACTGCCACCCACGTTGGGACACAACACTTCTACAAAACGCACGCCCTGTTCGACCAGCCGCCGGGCGCGCAGGCACTCCATGCCGAAACGACTCTTGTTTTCATTTTTTGCATCGATGCCATACAGCTTCAAGGTACTTTCGGTTTCCTGTTCCAGGTCCATCACATCTGGAATCAACGACTGCATGCGATAGGCCAGTTCATAATTCTCGATCGCGGACTCCACCGCCTCTGCATCACCTTGTGCTGCCGAAAACGCCCGATCCTGGGCCTGTAACAAGTCCAACTTGGCGCGTTGCACACGCCCGTCCTGATCAGCTGGCACGATGTTATCGATAGGAGCACCGGCGGTCTGGGCCAGGGTGGCTTGAAAACGGGCAGGCAAGAAACCGTTCGAAAAGTTCTCCAATCCGCTGGGAATATTCATCCCGTTGTGCAACACCACAAAGCCCGGCAAATTATCGTTTTCACTCCCCAATCCGTAATTGATCCAGGCACCCAGGCTCGGTTTCCCAGCGTTGTTGCTCCCCGTGTGCATGAAGAGGTTGCCACGCGAATGCAGCGGAAAATCACCCACCATCGACCGGACCACC
>CAZITS010000323.1:0-6451 GCA_964542185.1 uncultured Pirellulaceae bacterium | reverse complement strand
CGTGATTGACATCGGCTCCCGTCGAGAGCTGTTTGTCGATCATTTCCTGATCGACAAACAGGATGGATTACAGCTCAAACTGCAGCCACCTGCGCCGACGGCATTAATTCCGAATGCCCCACGTGGCCACTACGCAACCGTCATCAAAGATGGCGCACTCTTTCGACGCTACGATCGCGGCGGCGTTGCTGATTTCGACGGCGATTCCCGAGAGACCACACACTACTGGGAAAGTCGGGACGGGACACATTGGACCAGCCCACACCTGGGCTTGTTTGACGTTGGTGGCTCTCGTCAAAATAATGTCATCATCGCCCACACCAAGTGGATCGCCCACAACTTCAGCCCCTTCCTTGACCTGCACCCCAACACTGAAACACGGCATCGGTTCAAAGCACTTGCCGGCGTTCACAAGGGAGGAGGACTGTTTGCTTTCGCTTCCGCAGATGGCATTCATTGGGAAAAACTACAACAGACGCCGGTCATCACATCCCGCGAATTTGCCTTTGATTCGCAAAACGTCTCGTTCTGGTCTGAAAGTGAACAATGCTACGTGTGCTATTTCCGCAGCTGGAAAACACCTCACGGCAACCTGCGAACGATCAGCCGCACGGTCTCGCAGGATTTCCTGAAATGGTCTGCCCCAGTAGCCACCAACCCTAACCGGCCCGGCGAACATCTCTACACCAGTGGCACCCACCCCTATTTCCGAGCGGGCCACATCTACATTGCATTGCCCACCCGTTTCCTTCCTGATCGAGGTGCGTCAACAGACATACTCTTTATGACATCACGGGGTGGTGCTCGTTACGACCGCACATTCCTGCAAGCGTTCATCCGACCTGGCTTGGACCCTGGAAAATGGGGAAATCGGTCCAACTACGCCGCATTGAACGTCGTTCCCACGAGTGCCGAAGAGATGTCGATCTACGTCCGCGAACGACGCTACGTACTTCGCACCGATGGTTTCGCTTCTCTCCACGCTGGTGCACAACCTGGTGAGCTGACCACCAGGCCTTTTCGCTTCCGTGGCGAACAACTGGCCATCAACTATTCGACGAGCGCCGCTGGAAGCGTGCGGATCGAAATCCAGGATACCGAGGGCCGTCCCGTCCCTGGTTACGCACTCAGCGATTGCCTCCCGCTCGTCGGCGACTCCATCGAACATACTGTCGGCTGGAAACAGGGAAGTGACGTCAGCCCACTGATCGGTCAAACGGTTCGCCTGCGGTGGACACTGACCGACGCTGATGTGTTCTCTTTCCGGTTCCAGGATTCGCCGGTACGCTAAATCGAAAAACCGGTACGCTAAATCAAAAAAAACTGTGCCTCTGCAAGGACAAAACCTTCGACTTGAAGTGTCTTCTCCATTCAGAGAAAATAACACTCTACCGCTTGTCTCCCTCCAGCCCCCATTCCCTTATGCTCGAGCCTTCTTCGTCGACTGCGCGCGCGTTGGCACTACTGACTCTGATCACTGCTTCCGTGCTCATTCCTCCGCTCGACGCGGCGAACCCGGATTCGGCCACCGTCTTCAAACAAGACGTGCTGCCGATTCTGAAGTCACATTGCGTGCGGTGCCACGGACCAGACAAGCAGGAATCTCGCATCCGCCTGGATAATCTCTCCACCGACCTGGTACAAGATCGCGCGGCTGCGGAATACTGGAATGAAGTCCTGCACGTATTGAATGCTGGCGAAATGCCGCCTGACGATGAACCCCAATTGTCCGCGTCGCAAAATAAGGTGCTGACCAATTGGATCTCCACCGCCATCCGTGAGGCCATCGAAGCCGGCCGCTCTACTGACGGACGCGCGGTGCTGCGGCGTTTAAACCGAACCGAATACCAGAACACCATGTTCGATCTATTGGGCCTGGAGATGGACTACGCCCGTGATCTGCCACCCGATCCACCTTCGTCGGACGGCTTTCGCAATAACGGAAATGCACTACACATGTCAGCCCTGCAGCTGGAATACTACCTGGCAACAGCCCGCCGCGCTCTGAGCCGGGTTATCGTCAGTGGCCCCGCGCCACCGGTCTACCAGTACCAGTTTTCAGAAGGAAATGTAGGAAACTGGCTGGGCGGCACTGAACGCTCCAGCCGCCTCGGTCGGCGGCAGGCATTTCTGGCGAAAATGGTTGACGACTACCCTGAACAAGGCGCCTTCCGAATCCAGGTCGAATTCACCGCGGATCTGAAACCTGCAGTCGGCTTCCCCTTACTGGAAGTTTCTGTTGGTTATCGCCCAGACACGAAGATTCTGTTCCGCGAGGTGCAAGTCGTAGAAATCACCAGTGGCGAGAGACAATTTCTGGAGTTTTATGGCCGCGTCGAAAACCACCCGCTGCCGGTTCGCGGCCAGGGTAAATACCCGGGCCTGATCGTGCAAATTCGCAACCGCTACGACGACAATTCCCCTTTGCCGAAAGGCAAAGACAATGTCTTTCCTGATGAACCCCACCTGCCAACGATTACGATTCACTCCGTCGAGTTCGAAGCGCCTGTATGCGATACCTGGCCCCCCACCTGGCACCAGCGCATCCTCTTCGACTCTCCACTACGGGCTACGGACGAACTCGCGTACACGCAAGCCGTCCTGGAACGTTTCATGCGAAGGGCCTATCGCCGCCCGGTAACGACGCCCGAAGTCATGGCCCTGGTAGACTTTTTCCAGGCCATTCGTCCAGAATTCCCGACACTTGAAGATGCCATGCGTGAAACGCTCGCCATGGTTTTGATTCGCCCGGACTTCCTGTACCTGCTGGAACCGGCAGAGGAGGAAAAACGACAGATTAACGACTGGGAATTTGCTTCTCGCCTCTCCTACTTTTTGTGGAGCACGATGCCGGACGCTCAACTACTCGAAACGGCCGCAACCGGTACGCTCCAGCAACCCAATGTCCTTTCACAGGAAGTCGAGCGGCTGCTGTCGGACCCGCGATCCGACCAATTTGTCCAACAGTTTACGGAGCAGTGGTTACATCTGGATGTTGTCGATCAGGTGGCAATCAACCGAGACTACTACCCGCAATTCAAAGAGCGCCTTAAGACCGACATGCGGCAGGAATCGGAACAGGTTTTTGGTGAGATCCTGCGTCATAACTTGAGCGCGTTACATTTTTTGTCATCCGACTTCACGATGCTTAATGGTCGGCTTGCCAGGCATTACGGCATTGATGAGGTCTACGGCAACACGTTTCGACGGGTGACACTTTCGCCAAAACAGCACCGTGGCGGCCTGCTTGGCCATGCCAGCATCCTGTTGAGCAATTCGACGGGCGCGGACTCCCATGTGATTCGACGCGCCGTCTGGATACGCGATCGACTGTTGAACGACCCACCAGCATCACCCCCACCCAATGTTCCTTCGCTGGAACAGACGAACAAAGATTCCCGGCAACTTTCGATTCGCGAACAACTTGAAGCGCATCGCGGAACAAAGTCCTGCGCCAGATGCCACCGCGATATCGACCCCTGGGGAATCGCGCTGGAACACTTCGACGCTGTCGGACTGTGGCGTGACGAGATCCGCCACAAATCAGGGAAAGAGTTCATCACGCGCCCCGTGGCGGCGACAGCAACCTTACCCAATGGCCAACAGTTGACGGGCATCGACGAACTCAAATCCTACCTGGTTTCTGAACGACAAACCGACTTTGCCCGGGCACTGGTATCGCGGATCCTCGGCTACTCGGTAGGTCGGAGAATTGAGTTAAGCGATCGCGAGACCATTGCCGATCTTACGAAGCAGTTCATCGCAGACGAGTTTCGCCTGCGTAACCTGGTGAAAAACATCATCAAGAGTAAAGCATTTCAAACGAAATAACCCGGCAGACACGTCAGATTTTCTGAACGATCACGAACATTCGACGTGCCAACACTTCCAAATCCAGGTACATTAGTGAGCTCCTGGACGTTTACTCGCCTGTTTTGCATGAGAAAAAACCACAATGGCACTTAAGCCTTGGCACTTGGCGCGACGCACTTTCCTGATGGGCACTGGAGTTTCACTGGGCCTGCCATGGCTGGAATGCATGACGGGCCAGGCCGACGAAGCCCCCACTCGCGCGGCACGACGTTTTTGCGCCATGTACTTTGGTTTTGGTGTCGGCTTGCCGAAGCCAAATAGCGAGCACGCAATGTGGCGTTGGTTTCCCGATGGAGAAGGGGATTGTTACCAATTCACCGAATCGTTGAGACCACTGGAAACCCACCGAGATAACCTGACCGTCCTGGGCGGCCTGTCACACCCCAATGGCCGAAAGATGGGCGGCCATGATACAGGCGATACCTTTCTGACCGGAGCCTTGCTGAATAACAAGTTCCTGCGCAATACCATCTCTGTCGACCAGGTCATTGCCAACGCCTATGAAGACCAGACACGTTTTTCATCACTCGTGCTGTCCACGGATGGTGGCGTGGGAGAGCCAACCCGCTCCAGCACACTCTCGTACAACGACAAAGGACGACCGTTACCAGCGTTGAACCAACCTCAGCAAATCTTCAATCGGTTCTTCGGAAGCGGTGATGCCGATTCTCTGGCGCGACGGCGACGACTGAAGAGTGCCGCAGGAATGCTGGATCGCGTATTAGATGATTCACGCTCCCTCCGTTTGCGGCTTGGCAAGAACGACCGCGACAAATTAGACGAGTATCTGGCCTCAGTGCGGCAAATTGAAGAACGCGTCCAACGCGCCCAACGCTGGCTGGAAATCCCACGACCCGAACTGCGTGACGAAGAACGCGATCTGCTCCACCTCGAATCCGATGACAAGGCTCCGCTCTTGTTCATCCGAACGATGTACGACCTGATCTACCTGGCATTTCGCACTGATTCGACCAGGGTCGCCACTTATCAGATCACCAACATGGCAGACGCATCATCCAAAGCTGGAAAATTCCCACAACTCCAGGGCTGGAAAGATTCACTACACACCCTGGCCCACGCCTGGAATAAACCTGAAGGCGCTGCAAAGCTCGGGAAATGGGACCGCTTTATGGCCGAACAATTCAGTTATTTCCTGAGCCGATTGGCGGCGGCTCCCGAGGAAAACGGCTCCATCCTCGACAACTCGGTGATCTTGTATGGAAGCAGCAACAGCCAAACGCACAACAACAATAACTACCCGCTGTTGTTAGCAGGCGGACGCCAACTGGGTTTGCATCACGGCCGATTTATGAAATTCGGTTCGGATGTACCGATGGCGAATTTGCTGATGACCATGCTGGATTGTGTCGGCGCCCCTCGCCAACAGTTTGCAGACAGCACTGGACGTCTGGACACGTTGGTCACAGCCTGAAACTTTTTTTCGCCTGACGCTATTCTGTGCATCTAATCCTCCGCTGCTAACCCCTTGCCTTGTGCGACCACTCCAGCCGACCCCGCCAGTGACACGGCCGTCTCAACTGCTGGACCAATCGAGCTCATACCGATCAGGTTTCCCGTCCCCACGCCGGCAAAGCGAACGGCATGGCGCGAAACTGGCTGTGGACGACTCTCCGAGATGGTGCAGCCCGTAACCAAGACATGGCTGCAGTCGGTGGCATCGAGGCCGCAAGGCGTCCCGTCCAGAAGCTGACATCCCGAAACGTTGATCCGCTGTGATTCGACGAGTTCAAGAAGCGACGCGCCGGAAGGCTGGCCCTCCGGGTGTTCGTCGAGAATCGAACAGCCACTGAGCGTAATATCCGCAGAACGTACGATACGAACCCCAGTCCCCATACGGGGAGTATGCCTGCGAAACGTATTGCTGCCCACGTTAATCTGCCGTGAATCTTCGATCAGGAGATTGCGATTGCCACACGAGTAGATGCAATTCCCGGTAATCGAAACACCATAGCAGCCAGTCAAATGGACGTTGTTTTCCTGACTACCGATGATGTTGCCTGCAATGGACCACAACCCGGGGGGCCGCGCCTTGCCATCAGACGCTTCCCGTATGCGAATATTGCAACCGCCGGGTGAAGACGTTGCTTGAATCGTATTGGAAGCAATCGCAACCTCGTTCACGCTGGCACCGGGGGCTGTCGTATCAACATAGATTTCAGCCGTGGGCTCAGGCGCGGTGTTGTGCTGGGCATGGTTGTTGTACTCAATGTCGTTGCCGGTTATTTGCAGGTTGCGAACTTCGGATCCAGCGATCCGAATCCCTCCTAGCCGGTTGTAACTAATGTGAGAGCTGGCGATGTTGATCTGGTGCAGATTGACCTGGTCGAGATAAATACCGACACCCGAGTTATGGTACACGTGGCAGTGACTAATCAGCACATTTCGGTTCCGCTCCGTCAGATGGATACCGTGGCGGCAGCGCCGGACCAAGACCCCTTCGAAAACGGATTGCAGCGTACGGATCATCTGAATGCCATCGGCCTCAGGATGTGCCCCTTCGATCTCGACATTCCGGATCGTCGGCAACCGTTGTTGCGGATAGACATTGCCTTTCACG
>CAZITS010000322.1:0-6454 GCA_964542185.1 uncultured Pirellulaceae bacterium | reverse complement strand
CTGACCTGACCTACTGAGTCGAATCGACGAGCACAACTGGAGCATAGCATATCACATGCCCGGAATAATAGCTGATAGCCTGGCGAGGATACATGTAGCTTTCCGGTTGAAATTGTCGCGTTCCAGCAACAACGCTTGCTTTCCACTTGCAGGAAAACTAAACGGCGAAACACCCACCGACAAACAAAACGCCTCGCCCGCGATTCGAACTTCAGGCATCCGACTCGCCGGCGGTGATTCGCGCAATCTGTTAAATCGGCGCCCGATGCAGCCAAAGCCTTGCGAGCTTTCAAAGGGCCAGGATCTCGTTTTACTGATTGAGAGCAACAACTCCTCGCGGCCCATTCAGGGAGGGCCCCCGCTTGACGGGCGAAAACGGTGGCGGTCGAGGGGTTGGGCGGGTACGATGATCGCACTGTTGTCAACACATCAACATTGACTTGCAAGGAGCCGCGTCATGGCCCGCTCATTCGTTGCGATAACGCTCGCCGCCCTCTTTACGATGACGCCCGTTACCCGGGCGGAGGATGTGATCGAGAAGTCGGTCACCGGTTCACCTCATCTGAAATCAATCAACGTCATCACGTTTGCTCCCCAGGGAGTGCTATTGGTGGGCGACGGGGCCGGCGCCCAGGTCGTCGCCATCAAGACCGGCGATACGCAGAAACAGCCGCAGCTGAAACGGGCGATCACCAACATCGAAGCCCGGCTCGCCGCTCCCCTGGGCGCGAAGGCCGAGGGAATCTCGATCATCGATATGGCCGTCAATCCCGCCTCCGGCGTGGCCTACTTCGCCGTGCGGCGTCAGGACGACAAGTCACTGGCGATTCTGACCGTCGACGGAGCGGGAGAAGTGGGCGAGTTGGAGCTGGAAAAAATCGAATTCGCCGCCGTGCAATTGAAAGCCGGCGACGCCAAGGTGACCGCAGTGACCGACGTCGCCTGGGCCGACTCGCAAATCGTCGCCGCCGGGCGGAGCAACGAGGAGTTCGCCTCCAAGATCTTCAGCATCGCGGCGCCGCTCAGCCACGCGCAGAAGACATCGTCATTTTCCGCGGAAACCTATCACGTTGCGCACGGCCGCTGGGAGACCAAGGCGCCGATGAGCGTAGTGATTCCGCTGAAGGAAGACGGCAAGACATACGTCGTCGGCGCATTCAGCTGCACGCCAGTCGTGAAGTATCCCATCGACGCGCTGCAGCCGGGGGCCGAGGTGAAAGGCATCAGCATGATCGAGCTCGGTTCCGGCAATCGGCCGCTCGACATGTTCGTCTACGAGAAGAACGGAAAGCCTTATGTACTGGCGAGCACCTTTCGGTTTCACCACAAGCGACGGCCGTTCGGACCGAGCCCTTACTGGACGGTCAAGTTTGAGCAAAGCCTGCTGGTCGGCGACAAGGCGACCAACGAAAAGGCGGTACGGCGATTGAAGGGCGACCAACCCGCTACGCCTCGCATTGAGATGGTGGAAGCCTATCACGGCGTCAAATTGATGGATCGTCTGGGCCCCGCGCACGCGCTGGTCGTCCGCGAGACGAAACAGGGATCCGTGTTCGAACCGCTGGCTCTGCCGTAACCATGGCTGCACTCTTGCTAGCGTGCTGTCTGTCAGCCGCCGACCCAGCGGAAGTGACCGTTCGCGCGGTGGACGAGACCGGTCTGCGCGTTGAAGTGCGCCGTTTGTTGTCGCCAACCGAGCAAGCTCGGTTCGCGGAGGGCGAGTCGATTTCCACCCGGGACGCGCGCCGGGTGCTGGTTTTTCGCTTGCGAGACGCCGCTGCGCCTTTGTTCGGTAAATACAAGCGCGCCGGCCGCTGGCTGGTTTTTGCGCCGCGGCGGCCGCTGGTCTACGGGCACCGCTACGCCGCTGTGGCCCCGGACGGCCAGTCGAGTGCCGTCCTCTACACGGCTCCTCCTCGGCCGCCCACTGCGGCCCCTGTAGTCGAACGCATCTATCCGACCGCGGACCGACTGCCGGCCAACCACTTGAAGTTCTACATTCACTTCTCCAAACCGATGCGCGAGGGACGGGAAGTCTTTGATCACTTCGCACTGCTCGACCAGCAAGGTGAGCCGGTGCACGACCCTTGGCGCCGCACCGAGTTGTGGTCGAAGGACGCGAAGCGGTTGACGCTCTGGATTCACCCGGGGCGGGTAAAGCAGGGAGTCAATTTGCGGGAGGATTTTGGGCCCGTGCTCTCGCCCGGAAAAAAGTACCGGCTCGTAGTGGGGGCCGGTTTGCGCGACGCCACGGGGCAACATTTGGCGCAGCCGTTTGTCAAAGTGTTTACCGCCGGACCAGCCGATCACGCCCGACCGCTCCCCTCACGTTGGCAAGTTCGCTCGCCGCGCGACCCCAACTCACCCCTGGAAGTGCGGTTACTGGAATCGCTCGATCACCCGCTGCTGTTTCGCTTTCTCCGCGTGGTAGACCACCGCGGCCGCGGCGTGACGGGGAAGATCGAAGTCGCCGACCAAGAACGCGTCTGGCGGTTTCGACCCGCGCGGCCCTGGCCGCCGGGGGTTTACCGAATCCAAGTCAGCCCGTTGCTGGAGGACCTGGCGGGCAATACGCCCATTCGCGTCTTCGATACGGATCTGGCGCGCGAAGCCGTCGGACGGGCCAACCTGTTCGTGCCGTTTCAAGTGAAGTAGCTGAATGAGCGAGCGGCCGGGCTACGGAGTCCAGCGGCGAACCAGCCGGCGACAGGAGGGGCAATGGGGAAGTATCGGCAGCTCTGACGATCACCAGTGGAGCGCGACCGTGGCCAGTTTCCGTCGTTCGCCGTTCACTTCACGGCGGTCAGTTTGCCAATCTCCGCAGTTGACAACGCACGGTCGAAGACGGCAATCTCATCGAGCCGCCCTTCCCAATTAGCTTGATTGTCACAACGACCGCCAAAAAATAGCTCACTTTGTCCGCGTCCAAGTGGGGTCGCCTGCACCTCGATCTCCGGATTCGAGGCTCCATTAAGGTGGACCCGTATATGCTCACGATCGCGTACAAACACCACATGGTTCCAGCTCCAGCGTTTAATCGCGGTGCGTCCTCCAAGCTGTCCAACGCCTGGGGCGTTACCGTGCTGGTAAATCAGCTTCCCGGTATGGCGGGCCGTTCCACCAATTCCCAAATGGTCACCGTGAACCCGTCGGTCGTGGTTCCGCCCTCGGGAAAACATCCAGCCGCTCGTCTCTCTCCCGTCGACCGGCATACCGTTCCAAAACCAGAGTGCTACGGAATAGCGATCCCGCACGCCGGCGATGCGCGCCCGCAGACGGCCACCGGCAAAGTGCACCGCCCGATTGAATCCACTACCGCAGTAGGCCTTCCCGTGCGGACCTCGAAGAAAGAACGCTACGCCAGACTCGTAGAATCCGTTTCGATCATGCCCGGACGCATCACGTGCGTGTGACCCACCGAATTCGTCAAGTCGCCAATAAGCGATTGGTTGAGCACGAAGGATAGCCTCGCTGGCCGAGCCACGCGGCTGCCGGTAGTCACGGCGGGGTCGCCCGACGACTTGTTCCAAAAGCGACAACGCTGCTTCTGTAATCTTCGGCTCGGCCTCGATCTCCAATCCTGCGGACCGGGCTGCCCATGTGTTGTATCCACCAAGAACGTGCTGTTCCGGTGGAGGGATGTAACCGTCCCCTCCATTGGCCAGCTCGATCACCATCGTCCGTTCAAGTGGGCTTTGCCGTTTCAGCTTAAGACCTGTTAACGCATACGTCTCTGTCGGTGTGGTCGCGATCGTGATATTGCCAATCCGGATTGCTTGAACCACGACTTCGGTTGCCTGTCGTTCGTGCAGGATGATCTGCTCGCGCGCATAAACCTCCGACCTATCTTGCGGTTCTCGATCGCCCATAGCGTTGACAATCTTGCGTGCCCATTCGAGACGCTGCTGATTCGGTGTTCGATACTTGAGGTTCATGCGTGCCTCCGCCATACCCAACTCCGCGTCCGCCCGATACTGGATCGTGCTGCACGCCTTCACCGCGATTCGTAGCAGACCTTCGGTATAGCTTTGGATCGTGTGTTCTTTCCGCAACTCGGGTGGCACGCGATAATCCCTTCGCCAAATGTCGCCGCTGCAACCGTGGGACATGATGGCTACGAACGCCGGCTGATTCTCCTTCGGCTGCGGATCGAAGTGAGATTCAAGGCCACGACAAAAACGCCCGAAGTAGTCCGCGCTCAAGCCCGTTTCGCCTGAAAAGTAGTGCATGGAGAAATTAGCCAGGGCGGCAATCGGTCGCCCGTCCTTTGCTTGCAGCGAGATGATCGAGAGGTCGGGGTCTTCTGGTCCTGACTCGCCGGTAACGTCGTCCAAGTTACTGCCGGCGTGCATGTTGGCGCGCACAGTGGGATTCTCAAAAGGGTCCGTTTCGATTCGATCCGGGCGCCGAATCCACCGGCGAAGCGCCGTAAAGCCGGCGGCGTTTCCAACGGCCCAACCCACACGAGCCAGCTCCAGGTTCGCTTCAGCGGCTGCCAGCGCCTCGGCCAGTTTTTCGCGCAAGTAAGGTACGTACGTCGGATCAGCGTTCGTGCCGAGACAACCCATTGAGGCCGGTGCCGTGTGGGTATGGGTTGCAGAAATCAGCATACGATCCGGAAGAATAGAAGTCCGCTGCGCCGCCAGCTGTTTGGCCTCGTCCAACAAGGAACGCGACATCATGCAGCTGTCGACCACGACGATCCCGAGACGTTGCTGTCCGTCGTCAAGGACAATCGCGCGGGCGTACAGTCTTGTTGAGACGTTTTCAACGCTGCGGCTCAGCATGCCGCCGTTAACGAGTACTGGCAGACGGATCGGGGTTACATCGACACGCGCCGCACCGGCCTTGAGCGTGGCCCTCGCCGCGGTGGGTACTAACCATAGGATGACGATCGCGACAGTGAAGAAACTCTGTTTCATCGGTGAGATTCCGAACTGATGAAATCGAACAGGAAGATCGCAAGCTACTGGCGTCAGATGCAGACAGGCTGTCACTGCGCCAGCACAGGGACAGGCACAACTATAACCGGATCAGTGGGACAAGTCGCACTCTCGGTATCCAGATTCGAGAGTATTCGGGTTCGGATTCGTCACCCGGCGAGACGTTAGACCTTCCAGCCCGGGCTGCCGTCATGTCGCCACATCATATTGAAGAGCGGCTAGTGCCAGCCGCCTTCACGCCTGACGACGATGTGTAGATCAAGCTCCGCACCGTTACGACCAACGCAACGGACAAAACACGCTCGGCCCATTGGACCTGCTGGAAGAACTCTGTTGTTGAAGATATGGTGCATGTTGAATTGGGCCGGCAGTTCAACGAAGGCCAGATTCTCAACGTCAAGAAGGACGGTGTTCAGTAGACGTTCGCAGTGGATGTCGACGGCAAGGTCTGGCGGTTCACTAGAGTCTCCTGACCGTCGACGAAAAGCCGCTCAGGCCTGCAGCTGGCATGGTCAGAACGTTGAAGCGGAACTACACCCCACTGTGAAACCGCTACCATGAAACGTAATGAAAGCGGCGCGTTATATTTGAAGGGCACGGGAGGCATTTTATGGCACCCCCCGGTTCGATAATTGTCATCGCTGTGGCGCTCGCCATTTTTGCAGCCATTTCTAGCATTGGCTTGACCGCGTTGGCATGGCGGTTTCTCCAACGCACGTCTCTTTCATTACCCGTCAGATTGATTGCAACCGCGATGGTCGTTGGACTACTGGCAACATATGGCGCTGTCATGTTCGCTTCCCACGAAAGGTTGCAGATCGTTTTGCTGTCAATCGCAGTAGTAACCAGCGTCCTGGTTTGGATCACCTGGCTTGTTTTCTGGCGGGCTGGCCTGCCTGGCGGGTAACTCCATTCCCCACCTCGGTCGCTACGATCCAATTAGCAGCTCGAACCACCTGCGCGTTTTGTTTCGGTAACACCGGCAGGCCGTGGTATTGGTGGGTGATTTGACGCGTATTCCCGCGCCACGCGGTGACCACGTGCGGCGGCCTGTGGCCGAGGGCCGGACCCGCACCGGCGGCAGGAGCGGCGGCGGAGGGGAGTAGCGTTTGCTTGTTGTGTTACTCCAAAAGCGCGCAGTTCCCACGGGTTATTTAGAGGCACAATCGCTGAAAAGGACCCGCGGTCTTTCGGACCAGCGAGAGGTGGGGTGACTTCGTAAGACAGCCGTTGGAACAGTCTGTTCAATCCACAGTTCATGCCAGCAAGTCAGAAACGATCTCACCATCTGCTACTACAGGGAGCGGACGTCCCAGGCGGTCCGGGATCGTGCGGTGCGAATTGACGCCGAGCAGATGGTAAATCGTGTGTAGAACATCGTTGGGCGACGCTGGACTGTCGACGACGTAGGCGGCTTCGCTGTCGGTCTTGCCGACCACATTGCCCTCACGGATGCCGGCACCGGCGACCATGCAACTGTAGGCCCTCGACCAGTGTCCCCGCCCGACGAG
>CAZITS010000321.1:0-6478 GCA_964542185.1 uncultured Pirellulaceae bacterium | reverse complement strand
CCGACTTGCTTTCCACGATGCGCGAATACGTATCCAACGCCTGACGAAATTGTTTCTGCGCAAATCGGCTTTCCCCGGACAGATAAATGGCTGCGAAACTCAATTCACCTGTGGGGATTTCTGCCAGTTGTTTCTCGAACGTGGCCACTGCCTCGTCGTGCTGTTTTTGCTGGTACTGGAGATTACCGAGTCGATAAAACAGCTTTTCGCGAACCACGGCTTCGCCAGGGCGTTGCAAGCCAAGTTGGAAGGCGGCTGCAGCTTCGGGAACGCGGTTGGCCTGTTCTTCAAGTTCACCAACACGGTAAGCACTTTCAGCTGCCCGTGCGCTGTCCGGTAAGGTGTTCGCCAGGGTGGCAAACGCAGCGATGGCCTGTTTGTTGTCCTTGAGTTCCAGGTAAGCAAATCCCAACTCGTAATAGACATCATCGGCACGCGGGTAATTGGGTACCTGCTTGAGTAGAGCCTTCATGGTTTGAGTGGCTGGCTGGACTTGTTTTAATCCCAGCTGACAACGGGCGAGTGCGAATTGGGCATCGGCGAGTGGTTCCGGCTCGGGTTTGCTGTTCAAGAATGCCTGGAGGTCTTCGATCGCCGGAGCGTATTGCTCCGCGTTCAGTCGACACAAACCGCGCAAGTAGCGTCCACGCGGGATTACGTCGGCCTGGGGATGGTTCGCCACCAGCTGATCGAGAGTTTTCAAAGCAGCTGGCACTTGTCCGAGTTCGAATTGTCCAGATCCCAGACCGTAGAGGGCGGCTGGCAGTCGTGTGCTCATCGGCAGTTCGGTGATGAGCTTTCCATAGGTGGCGATTGCCAGATCGTGTTTGTTCTGCAGTGACTGGATTTCCGCTAATTGGATCAAAGCCTGATCCCGGTAGGTACTCTTAAGGTGAATTGCGTTGAACTGCTTCAGTTCGGCAATGGCGGCGTCCAGTTCCTGGGCAGCCCGCAGTGATACACCTAGCACAAAACGAATTTCGTCCACATGTTCCCAGTCAGGTTTGGCGGCGATTGCCGAACGTAAGGCCGCAACGGCTTCAGGTGGTCGTTTGGCAGCGAGGTGACTTTGTCCGATCAGGAGTCGTGATTCGGCTAACAGCTCGGGTTGTTGAAAGACAGCTTCGCTGCTGGTCAACTGCTTGATTGCGGCGTCCCACTGCTGCTGCGCGCGGAGACAAATTCCGATCCCGAGCTGCGCGCGGGGGGCCCGTTCATGTTTCGGGAATCCTGACACGATTTGGCGGTAGAATCCCTCGGACTTTTGAGGATCTGGGGTTTTTCCTTGCAGGTAAGCATCCGCAGCCGTCAAGAGTAAATGCGGTGCGATGGCATGCTTCAAGTTCGTGGGGTTAGCAAGGAACGTTTCACAATGTTTTTGTGCCGCAGTCACATCGGTCAGCTGTAAGGCGATAAAGGCGGCCTGGTAGAGTGATTCAGGAGCCTTTGTATGTTTCGGGTGTTGCTCGGAAAATTGAGCATAGAGCGTCACCGCCTCGGGCTGTCGATCCGGAATCATGGCGATGGCGTCAATCCGCGCATACTTGCAGTCGGGGAGAGACGCACTTTTTGGGTAACCGGCGATGGCCTGATCGAGGACGGTAATCGCCTCGGCAGGTTTTTTCAGCCGCAGTAGCGTCCGTCCCAGCCAATGGGCTGCTTCGGGCGCATCGTCGCCCTTGGCGGCCACTGCCGCGCCAAACTGCTGTTGCGCTTGTGGAAACTGCTCGAGTCGATAGCGACATTTACCCGCTGCCAGCTGTGTTGCTGGTAAGAGGCTACTTTTGGGGAATCGCTGTTTCACTGATTCGTAGGCAGTGGCCGCTTCCGAGACCTTGTCCTGTTCGAACAAAGCCTGGCCCTGGTGCATAAGTGCATAATCAGCGTGGGGGTAGTCTTTACTACTTGCTGCCTGGACAAACAGTGGTTCGGACTCCGCAAACTTTCCCTGATTGAACAGTGACAGTCCCAGCCGCAGCTGGACATCGGGAATCAGTGGATCTTTGGGAAACCTGGTCAGAAAATTCGCCAGCACTGTGGCTGCTGGTTCTTCTTTTTTCAATTCTTGAAGGGTGGCTGCAAGTGAATAATGGGCTTGATTAAGGAGGCCACTTTTGGGGAATTGGGCGATGAGTTTTTCGTAGACTGGAACTGCCTCACTTTGTTTTTCGGCGAGGCAGAGACACTCTGCCTGGTAGTAAAGCGACTGATCGACCAGGGGACTCTTTCCGTACTGTGCAGTGACCGTGGCAAAGCCAGCCGCCGCGGCGTTGAAGTCGACAGGTTTAGTACTCGCCAGGGCTGCGTTATAGAGTGACATTGCCAGGTTGAATTGGGCGCTGTCACGCGCAGGAAATTGAGGAAACTTGGATAGCAAAGTACGGAATGCGCCGGCGGCTTCAACGAACTTTTGAGACTGGATCTGGCAGACGCCCAGATGGTGATATGCCGTCGGTACTCGTTTATTTTGCGGATAATCCTTGATGAACTGTTGCCAGCGCTGGGCTGCCTGGTCGAACAGTTTTTTCTTCTGAAAACCGAGCGCAACGCTGTACTTGCGTGTGGCCACCGTATCCTTCTGGGGAGCTTGTGGATGGCCTGTGGAAGCTGTCAGCGACAGTAGCAACGCTACCAGTATGGGGGCAGGCGTTCGTTGCCATGTGGATGTGGACAGCTTCGCCAGGACGCGCCAGGGTCGGTTTGTTCGAGCGGTTGAGATGTGGTTGCCGTATTTCACGGTCGACGTTCCTGTTGCAGTTTGGAGACGAAAGGTCAGGATCAGTGGAGTCGTTCCTGTTACTCAACACCGTGTTTGCTGGGGTCAAATTCGACCAGTTTTACGTTGTCGACGAAGTACTCACCCGGTGGCCAAAAGGGATACAGCAGCACGCGCACATATTTGACGGTGGGAGTGTATTTGGTGGGTCGGAAAGGTTTTTTGCGCCGCGAGTAGGTTTTCCATTCTGGCGAAGCTTCCACCTTTAATTGCCCTTTCCATACATACTTGTGAATGAATGCTTTGCGGTTCCGTTTGTTGGGGGCGGCTGTGCCAGCCACTTTTTCGAAATACTGCTTTACGGCGCCAGCGTCTGCTGCAAATGACGTATCGGGCATGTTTGGATATCCGACCAGCCAGACCAGCATGCCGGCTCCTTTGGCATCCAGCGTCAGCCAGTATTCCTTTCTTTTCTTGATCGCGATGGGATCGCTCCAGAACCAGACTCCATCCAAACCGGCCAGCGTGTCGTACTTCGGCGGTTTGGCAGGTAGTTTCCTGGGAGCTTGCAGTGGTGATGCACCTTTGGCGATCTTGTTCCACCACTGATACGCCTGAGACTGCAGCACGTCGCTGTCAAATTTGAGGACCTTGCCGTGTTGGGGGTCCTGGTCGTTGACCCAGTAAGTAGACAAACCGTCAATCGTCTGCCAGGACAGGGGAGTTGTTTTCCCGTTCGAGAAATCACCATTGGGCAACAGATTACCAGGGGCTTGAGCCGTCTTGGCCGGTTCTGGATCACCGGGATCCGCAGACTCCGCCCAGTCGCTCCAGAGCACCAGCGTCGTGATCAGCAGCGCGGTGGAATGTTTCATCTGTGCTCCTGTGTCATTGGTGTTTCCTGATTTTGTTCCCTGGTCATTCCTCGGTACTGGCAGTCGCCCTTGCGGCGCTCCCCTGAAGCTGTGTGATCAGCGGACAATTTGTTGGCCCACTAATTGGCGGACAATACGTCGGGTCAGGCCTTGTTGCCCATCACGCACTTCCGAGCTGGATTGCACCAATCCGCCGGGCACCTCCGGTGAATGGTAGGAAGTGATGCGCGTGATTGTTGTGGGTCTGGAGACGATCGTTTGAGTTTCCCAGACTTCCAGCAGACGTTTTTGAATCTCTTTCTTGACTGCCAGACGGGTTACTCTGGTGGAGACGGTGTGGCGATCTTGTCCTCCGGTAACTCGGACAAGCCGTTTCAGCAGGTACGGCGCGTGATCCGGGCAGTACCAGGTCTTGATGACGTGTCGCTGATCTTCGTGCTGGGTGGTCGTGTTCCAGGTCTGACAGGTGTAGGTTTTTCCTTCGACGTCGACTTCGCCAAGACTGTAGTTTTCACGGGTGGATTCGTTGGTCCGCGATCCATCCCAACCGAACATGGTTTGTTTTTCGCGCCGCACGGAGTCTCCCTGCCGCACTTCGCGAGCAAGCACGACTCCATCTTCCAGAACACGAACCAGCGATGTCGTTATTTCTTCGACGCGAATCACCTTCTGGGCCTCTGCCGAATAGGTTTCCGACGTCACCCGCAAACGCTGCCAGCTGCCCGGGGCGAAGCGGGCCCACGGATGATGTTCGGGGGGCAGTTCGGCACTCTGCGCAAGCCACGGCAGGCTGACCAGAAATACTCCGAGGATTCGTTGCAGGATGTTCATTTCCGGGATGTTTCCTTGAGTCGCTGACGAGCCTGCTCGGTAAAGGTATCGTTCAGTCCAGTCGCGACGAGGCGGGCCAACTCCAGTCGTGATTCTTTTTCGCGGCCCAGTTGCTGCCAGGACACAGCCAGCCGCCAACGGGCTTCGGTTTCAAATGCTGCACCCACTGCCAGGGTAACGGATCGTTCCAGATATCGGCTAGCATCGCGGTATTGCTGTCGCGCCGAGAGAATCGCCCCGCGCCAGAAGAAAGTTTGTCCCTTCCCCTTTTCCGTAGCAAATTTGTCTTCCCACTCATCGACGACTTGCAGCGCCGCCCCATAATTTGCCTCGGCAAGGTAGGAGCGGATAGCCTGCGGGAACGCTCCCACGGGCGCTGCCCTGACCTGGGACGGAATGAACTGGCCACGCATCGCTTCCACGCGCCGATAGTAGTTGCGGGCTTGCTGGGTCTGATTGTTCCAAAGGGCCACATCACCTGCTGAATTGATGGCGCGGCGGTAGGCAGCTTTGACCTCGGCCGTCGTGCGCGAATTCCTGGTCGTTTGTTCAACCTGTTTAAGCAATGCGGGTACTTGTTGGGGTTGCTGTTTTTCGATTCCCAGCAGCGCGATGAGTTGGGCGAATGAATCGAGTTTTTCCGCCGCGGGTGTGGCATCTGTGATCGAGGCCTGAAAATTAGCGATTGCTTGATCCACGCCGGCGGCGCCTGTCTTGAGTGAGGCCAAGGCCATCAACCTTTGGACACGTGGCGTCCATTCCGGATGTGTGGCGGCGAACCGATCGACAAACACCTGGCCGACTCGCATCGCATCTTGCGGACGGTCACTCTCGGCATACAGGTGTACAAGCTCTTTGAGGCTGGCCGGATCAAGTGTTGCGGGATCATACTGCGAGGCAATTTCGGCGTATTCGGGTGGACGACCCTGCTTGATGTCCGCCGTGACGTGTTGGATCTCGTAGATTTCCAGGGGCCACGAAGCCTGTTGTTCTGTGCCATTGTCATTGGCAACAAGGGTGACGGTATAGTCGCCGAGATTCAGATAGACGTGTTGGACTTCAGAACCGGTTGCCGACTGGCCGTCTCCAAATTTCCATTGAAAACGGGCCGATTGGGAAAATGCAGCGGCGTTACTGACGCGCAAGGCGACTCGCGTGTACTGGCCCTCATGACGGTCTCCGGGCCAAATGGAATCGACCAGATCCGGTTCGAAACGAGGCTGCTTGCCCTGACGATTTTCATACGCGACCACCGTCGCGGGATGCGGTTTGGTATATACCGATTCTGGAATTGCGGAGAAGTGGCCGGCCGGTGCGCCCGGTGGGCTCCAACCGAGAAAGGCCACCTGCTTGAGCATCACTTCTTCGTGGTAGTACTCGAGATAGTGCAAGCCGGCAGCCAATTCAACGGTTTCGTTTTTTTCTCCCCGGGCGCCGCGCTCGGAGGTGTGGCGCCCGGGCCAATGAACAAGTTTCTTGCCGTCCAGAAAAGAGAAGGATGCTTCGTTGGAAGCCGTACAGAACTTGTACGTGCCCGATTCGGGAATGAGGATCCAACCTCGATAGACACTCAAATAGTAGTCGGAAGGTCCGAAGGGGTTGTGGCCATCGGAAATCCTCTGCTGGTAGCGGCCACCGTAAGCCTGCGGGCTGGTGGCCAGCAATTGGGCCAGTTCTTGCTCGGTCTTGGGATTTTCTCCAGGTGGTCGTTTCCAGGTCGAGAATGTCATTCCCGCCCGTGGAATCCAATCCGATTGGGGTGGTCCAGCGCCAGGGGCTGTCGGTGTGCGGACATGGCTGGCGGATGGTTTCGCGTTGGCATTCCCAAAATAGACAAAGTACTGCTGGCCGGTTGCTGGCCGGTCCGCACGAAACGAGACCAGCGTGTAGCGCGCTGGATGATGAAAACCGAGCTGGAATGGAACCGGTTGCCCCTGCGCGTCAAAGACACGGATGTCACGGCCGTCGGGTTGGCTTTGTCCGTTGCAGAGAACTTTTACGCCCGCCGTATCGATCGACCCATCGAGCACGTCAAGAATCTCGATGACGGCCCGGT
>CAZITS010000320.1:1707-6492 GCA_964542185.1 uncultured Pirellulaceae bacterium | reverse complement strand
TTCCGGCATCGTTGAATTCGACCGAACTCATAAATGACTTCATGAGCATCAAACCGCGTCCCGACGGAGCCTCCAGATTCTCGTCGTCGGTAGGATCTGGCACTGCCTCAGGATCAAAGCCACCTCCTTCATCAGTGACTTCAATCTTGACAGCGGTGGCCGATACGTGCGTTTGCACCATCACTAGCTTTGCCGGGTCTTCCTGGTTGCCGTGCTTGATGGCGTTGACCAATGCCTCCTCAACCGCCAGATGCACCCCAAAGACGTCTTTTTCTTCCCAATCCTGGCGCCGCAACTCGTCGAGCAGCTCCTCCAGCAGTACACGGCCAGCTGCCGTGTCGCTAGGGATGCGCTGCTCTCTTGACCAACTCCAACTGTGGTCATCTGACATTGTTCTGGGGGAAGCGACTGCTTCGTGCGTAGAAAAGGCGAAAAGACAACCACAAAGGCGTTCTACTCAACGCCGGAACTTTGGCACAACGGGACCATCCCACGTCACTCAGGTTTCCAGCGATCTCAGACGCGGAACCATCATAGCAGCGCAGCTCCCGTTCTCCAATCACCGGCATCGGATTCTCAAGAACAAAGTTTGAGACACGCGATTCCCCGTTGATCATGAGTGGTGCTATTCAGGCAAAACACAAAAAGCCCGCCGAATCCCACTCAATCATCGGAGTTGAGATCCGCCAAGGCCTCGACTTCATCCTCAAATATTTGGAACAACTCATGCAATCGAGTAATCATGAAAACTTCGTTCAATTCCGGACGCAGATTCGTAAGCCGCAAACTCCCACTGACTTCCTTGACTCGCCTGTCCAGGAAAATCAGCTTGTTCAACGCGCCGCTGGAAAGAAATTCAACCCCGTCAAAATTCAATAGCAACTTGTGGGCCCCAGGCTCCTCGAGCAGGGAAAACAACTCTTCGCCTAACTCTCCAATATACGTGGTATCCAGGATCTTGCGGTCGTTAAAACGTACGACATGCACATCGCCCACGGTGTTGACTGTAATGCGGCGACGCTCAGACATCGAGCTAGAACTCCCCTCTAGAGATATTTGGGACGAGATTGAGCCGCCGGCAACCAAATGCACAATTCGTGCCCAAATTTGCCGGCCGTCTGTGTAAGCCTATCCCTTCACGAATTTCTTTGCAACCGAACCGTTTTCGCTGCAACATCAAGACAGCATTGCCAAGCCCCCCATTCCCCTCACGTTGCAACCAAATGAACTACCACGCTACCATTTCCTGGTACGGAGAAGCGGAAGGGGAATTCGGCGTTTGTGAAGCACCGTAGCTGGGCTACACTGGGCGGAACTGGAGACCCGGTGTCGGCGCTCTGCAGGTCCCCACAGGCAACCGCCGCGAACTCGCGGCCCACAAACCACAGTGTCTTCCCATGGCCGCTGTTGAAAAATACCTCAAGCCTGAAATTATTAACCAAATCAAGCGACTGGACCTGCGTGCCCAGTTCGTCGTCAAAGGCTTTCTGCAAGGGTTGCACGCCAGCCCGTTCCAGGGCTTCTCGGTAGAATTCAGTGAGCATCGCAAATATTCTTCCGGTGATGACCCGAAAGATATTGACTGGCTTGTCTACGCCAAAACAGACAAGTATTACGTCAAGAAATTTGAGGCTGAAACAAACATTACAGGCTTGCTGGTCATGGACTTGAGCCAGTCCATGGCGTACACGTACCGGCAAGAATTAACCAAGTTCGATTACTCCATTTGCCTGGCAGCGGCAATCTGTTATCTCATGATCCACCAGCAGGATCCCGTTGGCCTGATCACCTTCGATGAAGCAATTTGCCACAGCCTGGCTCCAAAATCAAAACGCCAACAGATCGCCACAATCCTGTCCCACTTGACCCAACTAAAACCGAGTGGAAAGACCAACATCGCTCGAAGCTTGACGCAAATAGCGGCAATGCTCCGACAACGCAGCCTGGTGATGATTTTCTCCGACCTGCTGGCTGACCCAAAACCAGTACTTCAATCTCTCAGACGTCTACGGCATGCGGGACATGATGTGATCCTGTTCCACATCCTCGACGAAGCCGAAACCAGCTTTCCGTTTCAGGGAGTAGTAGAACTGGAAGATCCAGAAACGAACGATCGACTACGGATCGACGCCACCGCATTCCAGCAGGATTACCGTGCCGAAGTAGCCGCATTCTGCGATGAGTATCGCCGAGAGTGCTTTCAATCTGGCATCGACTATGTTGGCTTGGACACCAGCATGCCGTTTGACAAGGCGTTGGTGGAGTATCTTTTCAGTCGACGCGCGAGGTTCTAGTCTATGGGACTGGTCAACGCGTCATTGATTGTTGGTGGCCTGCTCGCCGCAGTGCCGATCGCGCTACATTTACTGATGCGCCCCAAGCCGCAATCAATGGTGTTTCCAGCGGTCCGGTTTGTCCTCAACCGCCGGGAGTCAAACGTCCGCAAGCTGCAATTGCGTCACTGGCTCCTGCTCGCACTGCGCTGCCTGATTATTGTGCTACTGGCACTTTCACTCGCACGCCCCTCGGTAGTCGCAGCATCATACGGCCGGTGGCTGGTCAGTGGATTCTTGTGCGGGCTGTTGCTGCTATCCGCTACCTTGAGCATCGCGGCATACGTGCATCAAAAACATCGGGGAATCGTCTTGGCCATGGCGGCAACTACCGCGGTCTTGTTCATCTTGCTGGGCAGCTCCGTGGTGTACGCTTTACGAGGTCGCAGCATCTTGTTGACGGGAAATCGTCTGGCGCCAGTGGCAACTGCTTTAATCTTTGACACATCGTTGCGAATGGACTATCGGACACGTAATCAAACACGCCTGGAAGTGGCCTGTGAGATGGGCAACTGGGTGGTTGAGCGCCTACCGCAGGACAGCCAGGTAGCGATCCTCGAATCCAGAATGCCGGCTGGACAAAACAAGCAATTCGAGGCACCTGCATTCTGCCTGAACCTTTCCGGGGCACAGCGAGCCATCGAACGTCTGCAAACCACCGGTCATACTCGCTCTCTGTGGCGTGTTATTGAAGAAAGCATTAATTTACTGGCACGTAGCGAGTTATCCCAGCAGGAGATTTTTGTCTTTACCGATTTCACTCGTTCGGCATGGCTCCGTGAAGAGGAGGCACGTCGTATTGGAGAACTGTTGCGCGAGCAAGACCACATCGTGCTGCATATCATCGATGTTGGCGTTACGGAGCCGAAAAATATACGACTCGGCAATCTTGAACTTTCCACTCAAACCACAGCCCTCCACCAGCCCTTGGATGTCAGCGTTAGCCTTCACTCAATTGGGTTGTCTGGCCAACGTGCGCTGGAACTCATCGTCGAAGAAGCCAATTCAACTGGTCCGCTGGTACAAGGTGAAAAGACGATTTTGCCGACCTCCCAAACCAGGGGACAGCAGCTCGTAGATATCAATGATGAACGCAATCCCACCACGACGTTTTCGTTGCCACAACTGCCTATTGGCATCCACCATGGACGTATCCGGCTAATCGACCCCGATGGCCTGGCCGCCGATAATCAACGGTATTTCTCTTTCGAGGTTCGCGACCCATGGTCCGTCCTGGTTGTTGCACCCAAAAACGTAAATACCCACCTTTTCACCGAGGCATTAAGCCCGCAACAAGAAGCGTCTCGCGGCAACACAAGCTATAACTGCGTGGTGGTTCCACAAGCCGCGCTGACCGCGGAACAATTGGCAGACTTTGCCGCAGTTGTCTTTCTGGATCCCAAGCCACTCTCTGCTGAATTGTGGCAAGCCCTGGCAGGTTACGTCCGCGACGGCGGCAACACGGCGCTTTTCCTGGGGCCAAACGCAAATCCAGCAGACCTGTTCAACCGCCCGATCCCCCAGGAGCTGCTGCCGGGAAAACTTGCCCGGCAGACACGCGCTGGCGACCGAAAGCTGTTTCTGCAACCGGAGCAGCTTCAGCATCCAGCATTGGCGACGTTTCGAACCATCCCTCCAGAGAATATTCCCTGGCAACTCTATCCTGTTTTTCGCCACTGGGATTTGGACCCCGTCCATCCAGCAGCAAACGTGATCATCCGGTTTGGCAACAGGTTGCCCGCGTTGGTCGAACGACCCGTTGGACCGGGGCGTGTCCTGGTAATGGCAACCCCGATCTCTGAACCCCCAAGGCCCAATGGCCGGGAGCCGTGGAATGAGCTTGCCGGTGTAAACGATTGGCCGCGCTTCGCCTTAATTAACGACCTGGCGGACTACCTGTCCCAGCACGATAGTACCCCGGCATTGAATTACCAGGTCGGTGACCACGTCGTCCTGAACAACGATTCAGCACGACAGCCAGATCGCTACCAACTCTTCGTCTCGGATGATGAACCGTACGAAACCCTTGCCCAGCAAGACAAGCTCTCCATTCGCTATACCCAACAACACGGCACCTATCGCCTCAAAGGCCAGCGAGGGGGACTCGTATTGAGAGGTTTCTCGGTAAACATCCCAGCTCAGGAAACGGATCTGCAGCGACTCGAGGACACTGCACTCGCCGGCTGGCTAGGACCAGACCGTTTTCACCTGGCCCGAAAGAAAGAAGCAATCGAAGTGGGCATTCGCCAGGCCAGGGAGGGCCGAGAGCTTTATCCCTTACTGATCCTGGCACTGGTACTGGTTCTCGCAATCGAGCACTTTCTGGCAAATCGATTTTATCGTGACCACACCGCCTCTTCCGAGACGTTGGCCCCGACTTCCTGACGGTCATCCGGAACCCAGCACCAAATCCAGGCAAGCAAGTAGTCCAACCTGATTGAGGGGCGGGATG
>CAZITS010000320.1:0-1697 GCA_964542185.1 uncultured Pirellulaceae bacterium | reverse complement strand
GGCTCAACTGATCGCCCTTTACCGGAGCGGGAAACCGTTTCACGCCATAATTTCACGAACTGCATTGCCCGCCACATCCGTCAAACGGAAATCACGACCATTCTTGCGATAAGTCAATCTTGTGTGATCCAAACCCATCGCATGCAAGATCGTTGCGTGGATGTCGTGTACGCTAACTCGCTTCTCAACTGCCTTGAGCCCAAGCGCATCGGTTGCCCCGTGCCGAGCACCTCCACGGACCCCACCACCAGCCATCCAGGTTGTAAATGCGTGCGGGTTATGGTCTCGCCCGGTCCCTCCCTTCTGGACCAACGGCAATCGACCGAACTCTCCACAACAAACGACGAGCGTCGTCTCCAATAGTCCGCGCTGCTTCAGGTCGGTCAGCAACGCTGCAATCGGCTGATCCGTTTCCCCAGCAAACTGGCGGTGATTGGCATCGATATTATTATGCCCATCCCAACAGTCCTTGTTATCAAACCCGCCACTGTAAATCTGAACAAACCGAACACCTCGTTCCACAAGCCTGCGCGCAATCAATGCCTGACGAGCGAATGCGTTGCAGCGGGGTTCATCCGTACCATACAAGCGATGCGTCGCTACCGTTTCCTGTGCCAAGTCAAGCGTCTCCGGAGCTGCCATCTGCATCCGGTATGCCAACTCAAAACTCTCGATACGTGCCTCCAGCACTTCCTCACCCGGCAGGCGTGCAGCCTGTATCCGGTTGCGACGCCGGACAAAGTCAAGTTGGCGGCGCTGTGCGCTCACTGACCGATGGCGTGATGCCAAATGAGCAATCGGGGGACCGCTGCTACTAATCGCGGTGCCTTGATACACGCCTGGCAGGAAGCCAGCGCCCCACGCAGGGGCTCGTGACTTTGGCAAACCGCGGCCACGTGAATCGTACATCACCATAAAACCTGGCAGATTCTGATTCTCGCTTCCAAGACCATATGTTACCCAGGAACCTACACAGGGAAATCCCATCCGCGCCATCCCGGTGTTCATCTGAAACTGAGCCGGTGAATGATTATTTTCGTGGGCGAAACACGAATACATAAACGCCATATCGTCCACATGGGACGACAAGTGTGGAAAGAGTTCTGAACCCCAAGTCCCACTCTCACCATGTTGATAAAAACGAAATGGCGACTTGAAGATAGGACCACCCGCTCCGGCAAAAAAACCGGTACTCTGGTCGAATCCAGCCAGCGTCTGACCGTTGCGTCTGGAAAGCTCCGGCTTGTAGTCCCATGTATCAACGTGGCTGGGCGCCCCGTGCATGAACAACCAGATCACCGACCTCGCCTGGCCGCCATAGTGCGACGGACGAACTGCAAGTGGCTGCGCGGGGTCAATGCCTGACGCCAGGCTTGCCTCTGGAGAAAGCATGGTCGAGAGCGCCGTAGCTCCCAACCCCATGCCCATGCGCCGCAAAAAATCGCGGCGACCTGACGGGAACGCTGTCACTGGGGACAACGAACCGGCAGGGAAGCACGGCCCCAACGGGGACGGTTTTTTATTCGACATAAATAAACTCATTTAAACAAAAGAGCGCCTGGCAAAAATCGGCCATTGCCTTCTCGAGCGGAGCGACATCATCAACGACCAGGTACTTTTGCTGCAAATACTGATGCACCTGGTACACCTCTTCTGGAGTCAGCGCTCGCTTGAATACCAACACTTCGGCAATCTGT
>CAZITS010000319.1:4291-6497 GCA_964542185.1 uncultured Pirellulaceae bacterium | reverse complement strand
ACGCCTCCGCAACAGGTCTCTCAGGCGTTGGGGAATGCCCGGTAACCTGCGCCGACGTCCACCATCATCAGATGCAGCTGATACGCGGGTTACTGTCTCCGTGACAACGGAACCATCGGACTCATCGACAATCCTTGTTTTGACCAGATCTTCATTAACACGGTTGATTTCAATCGTGCCGGATGTTTGTGTGCCGTCAGACTTGAAACGGCGTATCCGCCCCGACATCTGGTTGGGGCGGACGTTGTTCAAGAAGACCGAAAAATACCCCCCCTTGGCACCAAATGCATTAGCTACGAGCGCTTGTTGATCGGGGCGCCAGCCGACAATTTCGCTGAATTTCGTACCATCCGAGTTCTCCCACTTACCAATGAGATAATCTGCATTGGCCCTCGGCTTGGACCAGTGCACATCGGCGCTGGTCCCGTCGCTACGTTCAATTTTCCAATAGCCGATCAACCATTTCCAGGGAATATCAATGACTGCCGCGCCAGGTTTGACCCGTTTGAACACGATCGTGATATCACTGGTCTCTCCGTCTTCCGACGTCCTTTCCAGCGTCACGGTGTAGAGATCGTTATTGGTCAATTTCCCGGTAAAAGCGCCCTTGAATCCTAAACCACTCGGCAAAACACCCTCGGTTGTTCCTTCGGCTGATACGGGTGTTACTTTGTCGAGTGCCAGCGTCCAATGGTTGCCTGCGGTGCCGACTCCATTGACCACCAGTGTCTTGTTGTCCGGGCGCCAGCCAGCCAGCTCGACTGACACGTTTCCCTGGTCGTCTTGGAATCTGCCCATTAACGCGGAGCCTCTAGCTTGCATTTGCCACGTCACCTTCCCCTTAGTGCCATCCGAAGAGATCTCGTAAGTCCAACGTCCGGCCAGACTGGTCCAAAACGCCACGTGTGGCGCTACCTGTTCCTCAGCAAACGCGGAACCACATACGAGGCTCATTAACAGCAACAACACCTGACTTTTTCGTTTCATGGTTTCACTCCTTGGATACGAGAATCAAGAAAGACTTCACAGTCCAAGCCCGGTTGGGCAGCTCACAGCAAACAACCAGCCGATGTCGGTGCGATGTCGTATAGGCTTCCCTGTAGGGTCAAAACAGGTACGAAGTACTCGATTTCTCATGAACGTACCGAACGGGTTGCGGCCTGCTTGCGCTGTTAACGACCGGGCAACGCCAGGTTTACGACAGCCGTGGCGATAGCACACCAAATTTACGGGCTTGGAATAAACCCATCACCACGTACTTATATGTTGTGGCGGGGCCGCAAAATAGACGGACGGCACAAAAAAATGTCATTACGGGCGCACATGTAAACGGGGCAACCCGTTGTATTCTCGCGGGTCGAATCCGCGTTCATTCAGGACGCGTAGCAGAGAATTCACGCCTCTGACAAGCGGATCAAGAAGTAACGCGATAGGTTCCGGCCGGTGGACTTACTGATTCGGGCGATTGGGAAATACGTTTTCGGTAACAGGTGTTTCGCCTGTACTCGTACCTGGAAGACTAGCGGTTCGGCGCTTTGGGAATATCCACCACCGGCTTCAATACCTGGCCTCGACCCGTGCCCGGTTGTTAAGGTGCAAAGTGGGGCTCCGAATCCGTTTCTCACCGATCGATTTGGAACGTTCTCAGGAACCGGAATCTTGAGATGGGGGGAAGCGGTCTGTATTCCACTGTCAGTGATTACAGGTGGTTTCTGCAGTTGATCCTGAACCAGGGCAGCGCCAATGATGGCACGACGGTTCTGAAACCGGCACGGTGGTGATGATGTGGGGCAGCCAGATCGGTTTGCACCGTCTTATTGGTTTCAAGTGGACAGATTTGAAGCTCTGTCTCGACGTAGAGTTCTTTCCGGGGCTCGGGAATACCCATGGGCTGATATTCCTGATCAATGAACAGGCGGCTCCTACTGGTTGGACAACTGGGTCGTCGGCCTGGTGGGGGGTAGCACACTTTCTTCTGAGTTGACCCTGTCGCTGGCATTGCCGCGATCTCAGTGCCACCAGACACTGGTAATGCATCCCGTTGGTACCCGGCAGCTCCGTAGCTGTGCGGTGCGCAGCGACTCGATATCATGGAGTCCATCGCAAGATAATCAAGGACTGGAATGATGTTCGCTCAATGCCGCTTGTTTGGCCTCTTGTTAGTCGCGTCGCGCTACTGGTTGACCTTTCCTGGCACGCGGGAGTA
>CAZITS010000319.1:0-4281 GCA_964542185.1 uncultured Pirellulaceae bacterium | reverse complement strand
CCAGCCAGCGGGCGAAGGCACACTGCCTTCTGCTCCTGGGGCCAGACGCCAAACCGGCCGTGCCGGTCGTACGCCGGATTCTCCAACAGGGGCCGCGTGATCCACGAGTGACCGAGTTGTTTCAGAGCTTTCTCAGAAAGGCAGCTGAATGAACTGCAATCCGCGCTATTCCCATTTACGCGTACACGAGTGGATTGAGGCCGATGCTGAAGTACCCCATAACACTGCGAGAGGCTCCACCGACGGAACAGGATCCAAGCTGCCGGCCAGGCGATCGACGCGTTTGATTTCCCTCAGTAAACATTCAATCAGGTTGATCGTGCGCGTACTGCTGCTGGCGTTGGCATTCTTGTCATCAGGGCGAACCACAAGCGCCAGAATCTTGTTCTTGTCCCATTTTAATGGCGATACGGTCACCGCAGACTACGCCGCAGGCGCTACTCAGTCCGTACCCGTACCGGGCCATCCCGTAGCTCGTACAACCGGTGACGAGGAGGGACGCTGGGGTCGCGGTCTCGACTTGCGGCGAGAGGAAGGGGGCCGCTGTGCCTACGACGCGTTGCGCAACTTCGATATTCGGCGGGGTACCGTTGATTTCTGGTACTGCATCGATGAACACGAGCCAGGGATGTACCACCCCTTTTTCGGCTGGTACAACCCACCGGGCACCTACGAAAATGGAGCGTTATCGGTCTATACGCAGGATGCCCTGATGACGCTTGATGTCCAGCCGCCTAGTTCTCCGGTGCAAGCCAGATTCCAAGTCGATCTGGGCAAATGGCACCATCTCGAAATCAACTGGGACTGTTCGGGTGGTGACGGCGCCAGTACCTACAACGTCTACATCGATGGTCGACTGGTCCTCAACAAGACCAACGCCAAATCGCTTAAAGCTGCAGGTGGTCGGCTGCATCTTGGCATCTGGGGCTATGCCTACGGACACTTCCTCCACGGTCGCATTGACGAGTTGCGAATCACCAACCAGGTCGAACATCTGACCAATTTCAAGCCACCGCGGGCACCTTATCCGACACCCGGCACCATGGCCAGTATCCGTCGGGATCTCGCTACTGCGCAGCACCGACTGGGTGAATTACGTCAAACACTGCGCCACTTGGAGAGTGTGCCCGGAATCAAAGCGGTCGATCTGCAACGTACCACCGCCCGCCACCGTCAGTTGACCGAGAAACTAGGGTTGGTGGACGCCGAGGCGGCTGATCGTGCGAGTACGCAAACCATCCTCTCTGGTGTCTCCGACTCCATTCAGGCGCACTTTCGGGAGGTGATGAAGATCGCCGGTACGCGTTACAGCACGATACCGGCAACACACAACGAGGTGCTCGTAGAACTTGCCTATTTGCGTGATGAGGCGGAGAGCTTGCAGCGGGCCGTCCTCTATTCCGACAAGCTCAACACAGCGGCGACGGTGACTGCGATCGAGCGCAGCCGTGCAGCTGCCGTAGCGGTCGACGAACTACTGGCAGCGACCAGTCAGGGTTTTTTTGCGCTATTTGCTGACGCGTCGGGCGCACGTACGAATCCAGTCAACGCGATGCGCACGTTTACCGCTAGCAAACGCAAATCGCGGATCATGGACGAAATGCTGCGTTCCGTCAGTACGGCATCGGACCGTGTCGAGGAGGCGCGGGCTGGCCTCAGAGTGGCATTGCAACGGTTGCGCACCAGTCCGCAATTCAAAGCGGTGTTTCCCCATTACCGGCCGTTCGTTCCACCCTCTCCCGGGCCGGTTGCAGTCGAGCCGAACGGTCGACTCAAACGTATTATCTTTGGTGGCGGCCACGGCCGAACGGACACCTTGTCTACGCTCGAGTTTGACACCTTGCAAGAAAGCGGAGTTGATGTGGCGTGGTCTGAGCCGGACCGATTCCAAGCCACTCCCTACCCAGCTGCTGTCGCCCAATGGAAGAACTATAAAATCCCGCTGTCGGACAAGATCTTGCCGTATGCGATCGGCGACGGCATGTATCGTCCCCCCTGGTTCGCCGACGTGCACGGGGAAAAGCCAGAGTACTACTTTGCGCCGAATTACGCGGGCAGTGGTGGGTTCGACTACCGCCACCCCGTACCTCGACAGCTGATTGTGCAGTACCTCGAAGAATCCGCACGCCTCAACAGTCAGCAACCTTATACCTTTATTTATAAAGGTCCCTGGGAAGCGCATCCGTATCGGGGAACCTCGGTGGACGTGCCCGGAAAACGAACCGTCGCGTTCCAGGAGCACGGCTTCAGCGCCGTTGCCGTCAAGGCCTTTCGCGACTATCTGCAAAAGAAACACGGCACGATCGGAGCCCTCAATCAGGCGTGGAAATCAGATTACAAGAGTTTTCAGGCGATCCAGCCACCCAAGCCATTAGTCCGAGCCTTCGTGGTCACCAAGGACACCCGCGGCCAAGATCTCTACACGCTGTTTTTCCCCAACAAGCGGCTTCCGGGAGCTGCCACGACAGCGCTCACTTATGAGTTCGAACGTTGTCGTAAAGATCTTTATGCCGATTATCTCGCCGACTGCTACGCGGCGATCCGCCGCGGTGACCCCCAGCACCCACTGGCATCGTCGACGTCGGGCGGCATCATGGGGGAGATCCTGATCAATTCACTCGACGACCTGCAGATGCCGACCCGGTGTGTCGACATGTGGGGCAAGCACCCGTCGGGGGGGTACGGCTGGGACGATTCGCCGTACATGTATGGATTGAATCGCTATTTCAACAAGACGCTGGTGTCGCTCGAGTATTACGGCTGGGCGCAGGAAGTCATTGGCGACAACTTTTACGGTACGTTCCAAGTGGCTCAGGGAGCAACGACCGAGAATATCATCAACGCCGGTCGGCGCGACGTCTGGCACGAGTTGAGCTGGGATCGCCGTATGCTGCTCTTCTACTGGACCCAAAAGCTGGTGCGTATCGATGACGGTTTCCGGGAGAGTCATTCACCCCTGTTGCGTCCCTGGTCCGGATTCATTCCAGCGGTGAAACGCCGAGTGATGCGTTTGAACGAAATTCTTGTCGATGTCCCGATCGTGCCTCCGCGTGTTGCTGTGTTGCACCCGGGTGCATCAATCATCAACGCCTATCCCACCAATGCTTGCGCTCGTATTACTCGCGATATCTTCGACCGTTTACTGTCGAAGCAGTATCACTTCGGGGTGGTACCGGAGACGTTCCTCCTGGACGGGCGTGATCAACTCGAAAACTACGACATACTGATCCTGCCATACGCCCAGTACTTCCTCGATGGTTTTGACAAGAAGTTGGACACCTGGGTCCGTAACGGAGGAACGTTGATTTCTGCAGGGCCCTATGGGCTCTACAACCAGTACGGCGTACCGCTTCAAGGCGGTGCCCGGCAGGTGTTTAAAGATCTGAATTTCACATATCCCCCACCGGAGCAGTACCGCCTGTCCTGGGCGTGGCAGGCCTCCCGCGACGGAAAGCCGATCTCAGAACGGTTACTGGTCGCGAAGCACGGTCGCGGTACCGTATTGATGACACTCGATGGTCGCGCGTTCAGTCGTTATGGCGGGGCCGCCGAACCCCATGTTGGTACAGAAATTGGCGCCAAAGCCACCGGCAAAAATGCGCCAGATGAAACACTTTCCGCAGCAGACGACAGAGCCCGTCCGCTGCAGCTGGGGGCGGACAAGGACCTACCTCAAGCCGTCAGGGCCTTGTACGAAACCCTGGACAAAGCAACCCGGCGAGACGCCTGGGTCAGCGGCGGCAATGTCGAACTGGTCCTGCGCAGCAAGGGGAATGCAGCGCCGCGATATCTCTCGCTGTTGAACTGGGACTTCACCCAGTCACTTGCTACAGAAGCCCTGGTCCGAGGTGCGTACCGCCAGGTCACTGACCTGACAGTCGACGGGGGGTTTCCAGTGCCTGTGGAGTTTACCAATGGTGTTACGCGGATTCCGGTTCGGCTGGGACCCGGCGAAGGGATCCTGTTTCGGCTGCAGCAATAGCTCCATAACGCACAGACGGCACGTATGCCGTCGGGTTCTGGCCAGGGTGTCCTGTGGCTAGACTGAATGGTTCACCGCGGATCTTCACATCAATAGCCGAGTCACTCTCATGAGCCGATTTCTTTGGTCTCTTGCCGTCTGCAGCTTGACTCTCTTGACAACTAGTCTGGGCGAAGCGGACGAACCACTCGCCGTTGATATTGCCCAGCGGCTGGAATTACTGGTGGATGATACGCTGATTGACACCATGCAAGGGGCCGCATTCAAGCTGCATAGTCCGCGGCCAGCGGAGGTCGCAC
>CAZITS010000318.1:0-6510 GCA_964542185.1 uncultured Pirellulaceae bacterium | reverse complement strand
CTCAGCGGGATGGTGTCGACCCGTGAATCGGAACAGACAATGCACAACGCCAATGGCCGTTGTGCATGCGAAAGCTGCTCGACCCCGCGTTTCTTACGGTCGAAGATGGGACGCACTGTGATGCGGCTGCGGAAGGATCAGGCAATCGCAATTCTTGCCCACTTCTGTGTTGGTTCGTAGCGGTACAGGAGACTTTCGGCCTTGTGATCCACGGCGACAAGATGAATCCATTCGTTGTCGAACAATTGTTGTACGTGGGGCAACTCCTGCAGCATTTGGCTGATTCGATCGCACGGGGCTTCGATCACGACGAGCAATCTGAGGGGTTCGTGGTAGGGCATGGGGCCGTTCATCACGGATTGCCGGGCGAGGCCGGTTCTCAGATCACTCTGTGGTCCGGCCATGATTCCGAAACGGCCGACCACATTGTGATAAATCTTGCTACCGCTGCCATAGACTTCCGGGTCCGTCGCGGAGAAGTAATGCTCACTGTTAATCCATTGCCCGACAACGGTTGGCCCGGCCAATACGCCCTGAAGCAGCGCACCCGATGGATCGCCACGGTAGTCGTAGTTGTTCAGGAAAACGCGACCCTTCAGGTCGATCTTTTGCGACAGTTCGCGGCTGCCGATAATGAACGCGGCGTTTCCGGACAGTCCCCATTCCGGCCGCACCTCGCTCCAGTCTCCGGCGCGGCGATCGATGTCACGCTCAATCATCGAGGGTGTTGCGTCCTTCTTCACGAGCGGTAACCGTGCGCCGCGTTCCTGGTTGGTTCTGACGGCCGCATCGCGAAGACCTTTGGTCAAACGCGCCATGTCCTCCTGATGACTTGGGGGAATGTCTTCCGGGTCAAAGATAACGACAGCGTCGGTGGTGGTATCGTGGAGTCCCGCGATGAAATGAGTATCCTCGGGGATGGCAATCCCGTTGTTTGCCAATTGTGATCGCACTTCCGGCTTGTTGGCGATGGACGCGAAGACACGGGCGTTCGCCTTGCCAGGGTGGCCCCCGCAGGCGCCGCAGTGAAGCGCCGCCTCAAACGGGTTGTTATCTGATGAACTGCCGTGCCCGCACACCAGCACGAGGCGGGCAAGGTTGCTCGTCAGGCCGATCGTGCGCAGCGCTGTCTCCACCGTTGACACCTGCTCGCTCAGTGTTAGCCCCAGCTCGATGCCCGCGTCCTTTTTCATTTCGTCGATTGTCATCGTGGTGGCGACAGCGGGAGCGACGATGTCCGCGAATCGCTCTCGGTACTTGCGGTACCAACGCGGGAAAAGCGTACGACCGAACAACGGCACGCCAAATAACCACCCCAGCGATTCGACTGTAATGTAGGGCGTCAGCACGTGCGCTTTCAGATCATGAATCAACTCGTGGGTTGTGTGAAAGAAATTTTTTCCGGATTTGTGTTTGGCGAGCAGTTCGTCCTGATTGCTTCTGGCCAATTCAAATACAGTGTGCTGGGCCTCCGCGATCGCAGGATATTGCTCAGTCAAGTGATGACTGCCATGAGATTGATGGCGAATGAACACCGTGAAGAATCCGGCAAAACCGATGGTTTCGTAGTTCCCGACAGCCTCCAAATTGCGCCGGAATGTCTCGGAGCGGACATCGATACAGAACATCGCCTGAGCGTCTGGTCGGGGTTTTGTAGCGCCCTCCTGCGGAGAATCATTGACGCCGGCCGCGATCTTGCTGAGCAGATCTTCCTGATAACCGGCCTCAAACGCTTTTAGCCAAACGGGCCCATGTTCCGATTCCGGCAATGCATCGATCCATTCCAAAAGAGTCTGCAAGCTTTCGATCGGCGCGTCTTTCAACTGCGTGGGGTCGATCTGCAGAAAATGGGCCAGGTCATGTAACCGCACCGCCGCCGATAGCCCGGCCGCATGAACCCGGAGTTCCCCATCCGAGGCATTCTTTTCGTGCTCAATCCAGGCCGTGATGCCGGGATACGTGCCTTCAATGCCGAGCTCACTCTGGCAGGTCTGTTTGACCAGCTCGCGTTCGTACCAGACTCGAACCGCAAGATACTGCACGAGATCAACGGGATGGGCTTCCTGCCATTCATATCCAGCACTCAACTCACCTCGCCAGTTGATGAAGCTTGCCCAGCCGCACAAAGCGGTCAGTTGAAGTGACAGGTAGTCCTGGCGGATATCCTCAGGAATGCCAAGCGCATCCAGATGTTCCAGCAACGCGTCGTCCGCAGATGCCGGTAGATCCGCAATCTTCCGTCCACTCTGTCGGATCCCGCACGGTGACCATTCTCTCGCGGCCAGGGATTTCCATGTCTGGTAGAAGCCTCGATCTCTGTCCGGCATCGACCAGACCGCGTGGCCTTCGTCCAGGAACGCGGCGCACCATTTGGTCACTTCCCGGTCGATCGGATCGGCTAACTGAGTGTGCAAGGTATGGTCACACCACGCCGCCAGTGTCAGACTTCCAGCGAGCGGGTCTGCTTCTTCCTCTCGTGGCTTCAATACTGGAGCAAGCCGGTTCGCAAGATCCCGCAGGAACTGTGCGTCGGGGGAGCGATTGACAAACGCAGCGAGTGTCTCATCGGCAGGCGCCGTGAGGCCGGTCAAGAGATGGGCTCGCAAAACGTCGAAGTGGCTCACCGTACGTTCGTTCAGCGATACGTGCTGGTCCTGCGATCTTGTTCGCAGGGACGCTTCGAGGTGTTCGGGTCGAATTCTCCCCGACCGATAATATTCTCGAAAGGTCTCGTTTGGCAGATAGCCAGTTCCGCCGACAAAGCGTCGTCCCAACCGCACCGCTTCTTCGAAATGAATCGATTCCAGGCTGTGTAACGGATTGTGATGAACGAAGGTTGGCATTGGCCAGTAGTGTGCAATGACTCCCGCAGCCCGAGAAACCAGTTCCCGGATTTCCTGGCATTGGGTATCAGAGTTCGATGCGTTGTTGGAAGTCAGGTTCATTTGATCCCCACGATGGTGCTTGCCACTTCGTTCACTCCGACGTTAAGCCATCCATGAGGCACTACGCTAAGTGAAACCAGGAGTAAGAGTATGATCGCAATGGCTGTAATCTCCGCCGGACGAAGATCGTCATAACGCAGGTCGGCACGGTGCGGCCCAAAGAGAACGCGTTGCATCAGCTTGAACAGACACCAGGACAGGCTAAACCACGTCAACAGGACGATGACCATCCCACCAGGCATGGCGGACGAATCGACTTCAACAACACTGAGCAACAGTCCGAGGTAGCCGAAAAACAATCCGAAAGGCGGTAAACCCAACGCCACCATCACCAGCAGCGCCAGACACAATGCAAACTTGGGCATGGGCTGGGCAAGGCCGCCAATCCTGGTCAAGTTGAGATTTCCGTAGCGTACTTGCACTCGATCCCAGGCCAGCAGCATTCCCACAGTAACCAGCAGCACCGCGCTGGCATACACAACCGCCTGAGGCGACATGCTGCCGACACTTGCGAGGTGCCACCAAAGAATCGCGTAGAAGGCAACACCCGTGTAAGCGATCAGATGCAAAACATCTGTTTGCACAACCGCTTTGATCGAGGCGTAGATCGCCCCGAACAAGGCCAGC
This sequence comes from uncultured Pirellulaceae bacterium, assembly GCA_964542185.1. Classification (GTDB taxonomy): domain Bacteria; phylum Planctomycetota; class Planctomycetia; order Pirellulales; family Pirellulaceae; genus UBA9264. Next base: position 2,938 of record CAZITS010000318.1, on the reverse strand, counting down.
ACGGCCAGGCCCGCAAGCAGGTCCGCCGGCAACTGGGGGATCAGCACTGTCATCCCGTACACACCGGCGATTGGCATCAGGGTGGCCAATACGATGTTCCAGCCGCGGGGGAGTCTGGTGAGCGCGCCGACATAGGCGCCTTGCAGCGGAAAGAGAGGTGCCAGCAGGGCCGTGACCAGCAGCAGCGCGGATGGTCCCCTCGGCACATCTGCAAGCGAAGTCACTTCACGCCCCGACAGAATCAGCGCGACCAGAGCTGTGATCGGCAGGAAAAATCGACTGCGGTCCAATGTCTCCGCGGTCTTCTTGCCGGTGTGCCGTAGCCTGAGCGCCACGCCGTCCAGGTAAAGGCGGTTCACGAAACACAGATACAGCGTTGTTTGAACACGGGTAATGATCTGCGGGCGATTCAACGTTCGCCCTAGTCGTTTCGTGTATGCCATGACCCATCCGGTGAAGATGAGTGCTATCGCAACCACCAGGATTCCCGCGAACAAGCCGCTGGGCAATGAGGCGGCCTGGTAGTACGCAATTTCGGTCGCCTTCGGATAAAGGAAGCTCGTGAACTCCTCGGCCGCGAAGAGATAAGCCAACGTGGCGATTGTCACCACGACCAGCATCACCACCTGCGCCTTGATCGATTTCGCCCCACGTAACCGATAGAGCGTCAACATTGCCTGCGACGCCGTGAGCCAACTGAAGAGCAGGAAGATTGTCAGTCCCTGGGAATCGCTGCCGAGGGGAATGTGCAAGAGCTTGTGCGCGCCCCATAGAATGAGGAGCGGCAAAGCAAGCGACGTTATTAACCCGATCATCCAGGTGGCGACACTCAATGACGGTCCCTCTGCCGGTTTCTCAGGTTGCTTTGGCTCGTGTCGCGTCTCGTGAATCACGTTGCCACAGTTGAGAAAGATCGTGGCTTTGAACAGGCCGTGTGCCATGAGGTGGAAGATCGCCAGAGAGTAGGCACCTACCCCGCACTCCATGATCATATAGCCCATCTGTCCAATGGTTGAGTATCCTAGCGTCTTCTTGATATCGTTCTGGACCAGCATCATGCTTGTCCCCAGAACCGCGGTCACCAGACCGACAACAAACGCGACGTGCAATGTTGGAGGACTCTGTACGTATAACGGCGCGAGGCGTGTCATGAGGAAACCGCCTGCATTGATGATCCCAGCATGAAGCAGCGCGGTGATGGGCGTTGGGGCGAAGAGGAAATCAGGCAGCCACATGTGGAGTGGGAACTGGGCCGACTTGCTCATGGCGCCAACGAAGAGCAGCAATGTCACCGCGGTGGCCCCGCTGAGCTCAAAACCACCGAATAGAGGTAGCATTTTCGGATCCGCTGCGGACCGCTCGAATAACTCTAAAAACTCAATGGTCCCCCAGAGTTGATACGCCAGCACGATGCCTGCGAGAAATGCGATGTCTCCGGCACGCAACATAATGAAGGTGCGAAATGAACTACGCGCTGTGAGCTGATGGGCGTAGTTATAAATCAGATGGGAGAGCAACCAACTCAGTAGTTGCCAGGTCAGGAACAGCAACATGAAATCACGCGCCGAGACCATCACGAGCAGCGTTGAAATTGTGAATGCCAGCAAGGCTTGATACCTCGATTGGCCGAGTTCCGACTGCAGGTAGCGGACGGAGTACCGATAGAGAACCAGGCCGATCGAGGCGATCAGCACCATCATCACCGCACTCAAACGGTCGATAGACAATTCAATCGTCGGCAGGAAGCTCCAGGGTGTTTTACAGATCTCGAGGGGAGTGGCTTCATAGCCGGGAGCGGCTGTCTGGACGAGTGCCACAATCGCGACCACCAATGCCACGGCAAGTGCAAATACGCCGAAGTTGTAGTTTCGGTCGTCCGTCTTGCGGTTCGGAAGAGCGCTGTAAACCGCTGCCACGAAAGGCGCTAGAAGAATGAGAATCGGGTAATAATTCAAGATGAACTCCATTCAACTTTCGGTTAATTTCCGCGGCAGAGTCGCTCTTTGACACATGCCTCTGAGAAGTCACGCAGTTTGATTCGCCCGTGTGAAGGAACAAACGCGGTTTGTAGCTGTTCAGCCACACTCGCGATTGAGTTTGACCGGGTCGTGATCAATGCGACTGTCCTTGTGCGGAGAGAATTTGCCTGCCTAGAAATGCCTGCCCAGAAAATCGAGAATAACAGAGATGAACAACAAGACCTCGCGAACCGCGACGATCTCATCGAGCAGGTCCCATGGTGCAGTGGCGTTGTAATCGCTCTCTGGCGGTTTGCATGCGACAGCCGTCAATGGCGTGCACTGCGTTTCAAGAAAGGGCGCATTCAACAGGTTAAGGGAGCGAGCAACCCATTGGGCAGGCGATGGCCATCGGTACACCGCGCGACAGGTGGCGGCACGTGCAATGCGCGCACGATACGTTGGCCTGTCGTTTGGATCTGGCGTTGTCCAGATCTCAAACGGAACCGCCGGAGTTCATTGGCGCGACGTTCGGCAGCAGGTTCCTCAGACTCTTCACCACCTTCGCAGGGACTCTCCGATTCATTCACCAGCCGAGATACGACGCCTCCGAACGCCGGCGCAGTAATTGTGGGCAGTAGCGCAGCGATCAGCAGATAAGCCAGCGCACGCCGGAATATCAGACAGGAGTCAGGATGTGGCAGAGAGCAAAAGAACGACATGAAACAGGTGGCAGGTGGGGGGCAAAGCAGCCTGGAGGGTGGAAAGAACCCTGAGCGGGTCAAACGGACGAAAATAAACTATCGGAGAATTGCCGATGCTGTCAATCGCAGACAGGCCGGATCAGGCGTTGGGGAAACGGAGGAGTATGGTTCTCTTTCTGGCGACTCTAATTGCCGGTTGGAGGATTGCAAGCACCGGCCGCGTGTTCTCGGCGGTTGGCAGAACCGTGGCCATTGCCTGGCTGTTTCCAGGCAATG
>CAZITS010000317.1:0-6510 GCA_964542185.1 uncultured Pirellulaceae bacterium | reverse complement strand
CGTCTGATCCCCAGTCGTCTGATCCCCAGTCGTCTGATCCCCAGTCGTCTGATCCTGAGTCGTCTGATCCTGAGTCGTCTGATCCTGAGCCGTCTGATCCTGAGCCGTCTGACCCGAAGCCGTCTGACCCTCCAATCCTCGACAAGCAACAGCTGGCCAACCTGGGTCAAGCCCTGGGACTGGCCCGCGCCGCACTGAGCCAGGGAGGTGTCAAGAGTTCGGAACGGGCAGCTGCCAGAAAACACCTTAAACGGGCAGCCACGCTGGCTCAGCTACCACAACACAAAGACCTGGTACGCCGACTTAGCTTGTTAGCCAACTATGTTGATCAGTTTTGGGCAACACTCGACCGCGTGGTCCGAGGATTCCAGGGCGGTGAAGAACTTCAGTACAAAGACTCAATCATACTAGTCCGGGAAAAGCCCAAGGACGAACTCAAAATCCGTTACAAGGGCCTTAATCTCAGCCATCGTCTCAACCAACTTCCACCCGGCATCGTAATGGCCATCGCCAACCACGGATTTGACGAGACGCAACCCGTGAACCAGGTCCTCAAAGGTGCTTTTCTCGTCGTCCATCCGACAGCGAGCGAATCGATGATTGCCGATGCGCGCCGGTGGTGGAAAGAAGCGGCCAACAATGACGTAGAGATCGGAGATCTCGCCAAGGTCATTGACGATGACTATCTCCTGAAATTGCCTGCTACCGACGAGTAAACGCTCAGAACGCACACCAGCGAAGTCAACCCTTCGCCTTCCGGTAAGGGTTGTTGCCATGTGTGGCAAGCTCATCTTTGCCCAATACGCTGCGGCCGCAAATGGCCCCGATTTGGGTCATCAAAAAGTCTCTGTTCCACCGGTAGGCAAACACGTCGCAAGTGGGGATGATACGTGCGCTGGCTGATCATTCCCCTATCGTTACGATTCGAGGAAAGCATGACGGAGAATAGCGAAATCCTGGAACAACTGTGTAAATTCGACACACCTTCTATTACGAATGTCGTGGCGACCTACCCGGAACATCCTCTGTGCCTCGGTCTCTACAATCCCTGGACAGAAAATTGGTATACCGATCAGTCCGTGCGCTGCATGTACCCCGAATTGGGCCCTATCGTCGGCCATGCCGTAACGTGTGTTTTTGGGTTGCCCGATCCGAATTTTTCACGACTCACATTTATGGACGTTGTCGATGCACTGGATGCATCCCCCAAACCAACTGTACTGGTATTGCAACAGAAATTTCCTCCGGACATTGCTGGTAAAGTCGGTTTGGCCGGAGGCAATATGGCGAGCGCCATGAAAGCGGTCGGCTGCCGTGGATTGATCTCCAACGGACCTTCGCGAGACGTTGATGAAATTCGTCCAATGCAATTCCAGTACATGCTCAGTGGAATCACACCCGGTCACGGTGCCATGGCCGTCCATGCGGTGAATGTACCTGTCCATGTCGCTGGCATGGATGTCTCTCCAGGCGAAATGATCCATATGGACGAGAATGGCGCGTGCAAGTTCCCCGCTGACCAGGCCGAGAGTGTACTGACGAATGTAGAAGCCTTGCTTGATGAAGAAGGCGAGCGAATTGGCCGGCTCCAGAAGGCGCAATCGGCAGCGGAAATACGCGCTATTTTTGGCGGCCAAAGTTATGCGGCTGGGGATGATAAAGACACTTGATTGGCGCGCTTAGCGGCCCCGGTTAAACCCCACTCCAGACAGAAACCGTGGTCTCTACCTGATCCCACCGCTGCGGTGAGTCCCCCATGCTAGCTGAAGCGGCCCAGCAGGCGGCGCAACAAAAAACCGAGAAATACGCCCACAGCGTAAACGATCAATAACGTTTGACCGGCCAGGATGACCCCCAGCGCGCTGCAGACATCCAAACTTGACAGCATCACAATCACTGCCACCAGGCCGACTATAAATTCAATCGCGACGGGCAGCAGAAACCATCGTTCATAAGACACTGCAAAGCCAATCAGCACGCCGGATCCAATCAAGATTGCGGCCAACACAAGTATCGAGATTTGCCCGGCACCGGCTGTGCTGGTTGTGGTCATGAAGGCAGTAGAGACGACGCTCAGGCTGCAAAAGAGCGCCAAGAGCACACCTGGCCACAATCGATCACGACGCGCTGTTGCATGGACAGGGCGCACCCTGGTTCCACAAAGAGGGCAGTAATGGCCACCAGAGGCAGACCGCGCGAACGGTTTCCCGCACTCCGGGCAATTAGGCTGCGGGGGATCTGGATCTACTGACTCCTGCTTTCCCCACTCAGTGCCAATATTACGCAACGGCATGTCCGGCCGACTGGAACGCGATACGTTCATTGGTCTTTTCCGTTGCCCCAAAAACCGCATGATTCAAGTGACCTGACGCTGGACAGCCACTAGACCAGCATAACCCGCTAGCAGGGTGCGCTGGTCGTTTGGTGATCTTCGGACCACACCCAATCGTCCGAGGTCAACCACAGGAAAACGCGGCAAGTCCTTCCTGTATCCATCTTTACAGAACCATTCACAATATAGAACGAAGCTTGCTATTTTGGGCAATGTCCACTTTTGGATGGCGGCGACACCCGGTTTTCGTGTACCCTCTGCAGCACCCGTTCGTCTCCAGTGCACGTTAGGTACCACATTCCCAACCCTCAACAAATCGCACCCTCTACAACCTGAGAACGGTGGCGTTGTACTGGGCCATGCATGGCCACCGCGGCAGTTGCCAAAGCACACCGAAAACCAACCAGGAGATGCGCCACCGGATCGATTTCAAGATTGATCAGGCTAGTGTGAACCGATGTACGAGATTTGCGAGACGCAACGCTTACGTATCATTCTCCTGCTACTAAGCTGGCACCTTCTGGCGGCCACGACATTGGCAGATCGGCCCCCTGTCCGCCTGGAACTGGCGGCCAGAAAAGGCGTTCCACTGACCGGCCAGCAGCGTTGGTTGACAACACTCCGTGGCCTGGCCGACGGCCTTCGTATTCGCAAGGCACGTAATGGCGACAAACCTGAAATACGGGACACAGGGACCCGTTTTGCGCCAAGTTACCTGGTCATCGGAATCTTGTCCGATCGAAACAGCCTGCTCTTGCCCGGTGCGAGTTTTCGAACCACTGACCGAACTGAGATCGTCCGCTGGATCAACCGTTTGCGCAGCGACGGTATCGATGCCGTAGCGTCACCTAAAGGTCAATTCGGACTGACTGAAAAACAATGGGTAACCATTAACAAGGCACTACAACAGCCTGTCAATTTTTCGACACGTAATTTGCGTAGTTTCGATGTCGCCTCCCAAATTGCCAAACGGGTCTCTGTGCCATTTGCACTTGATGCCGTGGGGCGCCGCATTCTGGAAAAAAACCAACGGCTGCTGGATGACTACCAGGGACTCAGTAGCGGAACTGCCATGGCGGCGTTACTGCATTCTATTGGTCTCGTCATGGTCCCCGAAAAACCACAAGGTGAAGACTTGCAGATCGGTGTCTTCAAAGCGAGCGATGCGGAACATTCCTGGCCTATTGGAACAGCACCAGCAAATGCACCCGGCCGCGCATTCCCAAAACTCTTCAACAAACTGACCGTCACCATCGATGATCAACCTCTGGCGACTGTTGTGAATGCGGTGCAAAAACGCCTGGAAGTACCCATTTTGCAGGACCATCCTGCGCTGGCAAAACAAGGGCTCGATCTGACTCGCGATCGAGTCACACTTCCCGAACAGCGCAGCTACTACCACAGCATTCTCCGCGACTCGTTACGACAGGCTGGAATGAAATACGAACTTCGTGTCGATGACCGCGGACAACCGTTCTTGTGGATCACCACCCGCGCGGTCCCCAGCCCCCCCAGGACTCGACAGCCCTGAAAAGAAATTCCCGCAGCCAACACGCTGCCACCCCAAAAGCGGTTCATCTTGCAGGCCTTCTCCTTTGACAACAATACTCTGACAATATTGACAAGCGACTCGCGGTCAACCGGCAGCATCCCGCATTGAACGCGCAGCATGGAACCCACGATGTTCACCGCAACTCAAATTGTCGATGCACTGGTCGAACTAAAGGTGACTCATGTCATCTGGATACCGGACACGACGACAGGAAGCTGGGAACCCGCACTTGAGTCGTGTTCCCATTTCCAGCTGATACGCGTTTGTCGCGAAGGCGAAGCGTGGGCATTAGCTGGAGGCCTGTTGATCGGGGGCAGTCTGCCGATTGTCTTGATTCAAAATACTGGATTTTTTGAGTCCGGTGATTCAATGCGGAACATTGTGTTTGACCTTGGAGTACCTGTGTTTTCGATCATTGGCGCCCGCAACTGGCTGACGGAATCCTCATCAGACACAGCTCGTCGATTCACACTGCCGCTAGTTCAAGCGTGGGATATCGATTTTGAATTCATCACGGGCCCCGAAGAACAAGAAAAACTATTCCATCATTTCCACAAATGTCGGCGCACAAACCAGGCAGGGATTCTCCTGTTAGCAGAATAAGTGATGACCCAAACAGATCCCGAAAACACCACACCACACGCACATGGCATAGGTGTACACGACGCCTTGGAGACGATCGTCCAGGTGCGCGGCGATCGGCACATTGTGCTCACGAATCAAGTCTCCTCCCGGCTTTGGCCTACTTTGAGCGATCATCCATTGGACTTGAACTACAATCCTTCGGCGATGGGCGGCGCGATTCCACTGGGACTTGGCCTGGCATTAGCTCAACCGGACTACGAGATTATTGTCCTTTCAGGTGACGGCTCATTACTCATGAATCTGGGTTGCCTGGTCACTGTAGTGGATAGTGGTGCAACCAATCTCAGTATCGTGTTGCTGGACAATGGCCAGTACGAGGTAACCGGCGGTCAAAAAACTCCTGGGTACAACGTTGCCAATTACGCCGGGCTGGCGCGCGCCAGCGGCTTTCCCTGCGTCCATCAATTCGCCGAAGCGACCACCTGGCAAAACGAGGCGGCAAGCAGTTTGTCGGGAACAGGACCACGATTCGTTTGGTTAACGATTCGCCCGCAGCCGGGTGATTATGGGAAAGCCGTGGGAAGACCCATCCAGGAACAAATGGCGAATCTCAGGCAGCAGTTTCGTGCCGATGTGCAGTGACATAGCGGGCTGGTCCTCAGCGGAGCACGAGAAGTACCCGATCTTCAGAGCAGTCTCGGAAGGCATTTGCCTTGCCTGGATCAAAAGCCGATGGTCTTGATGCGCTCACGCCACGAAGGCACTCACGAAAACAACCGACGCGCCCAATCATCGGGCCCTTGAACCACGTGCTGCGGATTCTTCACGCTACGAGCCAGGTGTCCCTGCTCCTCGCGCAATGTCGGCTGCCGCGCATCCTGGTAGCGCCAATCCATACTCCAGCGGATTGAGTTGGTTTGATTCGGGAGCCCGCGGTGGCACAGCATATTGTGAAACACAACGATATCGCCCGGATCCAATTCGATATCGACAACCAATTCACGATACGGTTCCAGTGCCTCGGCCGGGATCTCGAGATAGAATTCGCGCTGCACGTGGGGCAATAAACCCGCGAGATGGGTTCCAGGAAGAAATTGCATACAGCCGTTTGCCACCCGCGCTGGAACCAATGGAGTCCAGACATTCACCATTCCCAATTGGCTGACGTCTCCTTCTGCCGACTTGTGCCAATGTTCGGTATAGCCACCATCCTGGTGCCAAAGGACAAGTGTCTGCGGATGGTCGGGGAGTTTAGGACGTACCGTATAGTTTGGGTACAAGCGCACCTCAGCTCCCAATAACGCGGAAACGTGATCCAGCAAGAAGGAGTGAAAAAAGATCGGGTACAGCTCTGGCAAATGTAATTCCGGACGCCAATTGTCGGGTGCCTGGTCAAGACAGTTTTGATACAGCTGGTACAACCGAGTCTCAAAGGGTTCCTGCTCCAGAGTACTTTCAACACGCCCCGCCACAACCAGTTCCTGCGCCTGGCAGTCCACCAGACGATTGAGCGCGCTGCGCGCACCAGTCAGTACATCGGGTGCGAACACCTCTCGCAAGATGAAGTAACCCTGTTCGTGGAATTGATCCAACCGCAGCGCCTGTTCAGTAAGCGAATCCATGAGTATCTCTCTGCTGCAAAACAGCGGAAGTGTGTCTCCCAACACATGCCTCGTGTCAGGATGGTCACCAACGCCGGGAGACGCCACCGCTACGACGAACTGATATCATAGTAACTTGCTGGAATTGACTCGCTAGCCTCCCGGACAAACCCATGCAGCGACAATGGAAAACGGCGTTCTTGACGATCCTCGATTACCAGACAATGCCCGCTGCCGAAGTGATCGACTCCCTGAAGCGGGTCGGTTACGAAGGTATCGAATGGACTGTCAAAGGCCATTTTGATCCTGACCGCGGTATCGCTCCACTCAAGGATCTGGTCGCCCGCACGCGCGATGCCGGACTGGGTGTTTCACAGGTCATGGACCACAAAGACTTGATTTGCCTCGACGAAGCGAAGCGTCAAGAGACAATTCAACGT
>CAZITS010000316.1:0-6515 GCA_964542185.1 uncultured Pirellulaceae bacterium | reverse complement strand
CCCTATAATAGTAGCCATGGTCTTGAGACAAAGCCCAATGTTTCCTCCCACCATGGTGCAGTGGTCCGTGTATAATAACTATTCTGATCCATAAGGAGTCCGGGCACAGGTTTGGATTGGATAACATGGCTAACTGTCCCAGGGTGCAGTCACCCAGTCACCCAGTCACCCAGTCACCCAGTCACTCCGTGCTGACCATCAGGATGCCTGGCTTCCGGAGGAGGGGATGACAAGACGATCAAGGTGTGGGACACCACCACAGGACGCGAGACGCTTACGTTGCGGGGGCATATGGACTTTGTCTCGTACGTGGCCTTCAGCGCGGATGGGAAACGTCTGACCTCGGCGAGCGCCGACGGCACGGTGAAGATTTGGGACGCCCGGCCGTGGACACCGGAGTTGCGGGCCCAGGCTCAGGCACGCAGCGTGCTGAAAAAGTACCGACAGCAGGCCGAGTCGCTGGAGAAGCTGCGGGCACAGCTCCGCGATGCGGAGCATCTCAGTGGCCTGGCTCGGGAGCGGGCTCTGGAATGGTCGGAACTCTTCTGGATCAATCGCGAGGAACAGTAACATCACCGGCAGGACGGCTATTGATCCAGGGCCTGGAGACGCGCGAGTAGCTGGCAGCCCAGGTGACGTCCAGAGCTCGAAGAACAAGCTCGGCAACTTGCGTGGGTGTGTTCTCGACCGTAGCCGGCGGCGTCGTTGCTCAGGACGCCAGCACCTCTTTGATGACGTGGCCATGTACGTCCGTCAGGCGGCGTTCGAACCCGTTGTGGTAGTAGGTCAGCCGTTTATGGTTGAGGCCGAGCAGGTGCAAAATGGTGGCATGGAAGTCGTAAACGGTCGCTGTGTTTTCAACAGCCTGGTAGCCGAATGCGTCGGTAGCACCGTACGTGAATGGCGCTTTGACACCGGCACCCATCATCCAAGCCGTGAATCCGGATGGGTTGTGATCTCGGCCACTGGCACCTTTTTGGAACGTTGGCATGCGTCCGAACTCGGTCATCCACACAACGAGTGTGTGTTTCAGCAGCCCGCGTCGCTTCATGTCTTTGAGTAGCGTTGCGCAGGGCTGATCAAGGACTGGCCCATGCTTGCTGTACTGCTCTTTAATTTGCTTGTGGCCATCCCAGTTGCTGACTCCTTCACCACCGGTTTGATAGGCACCATTGAAGAGCTGCACAAAACGGACTCCTTTCTCGACCAGCCGCCGCGCCAGTATGCAGTTCCGGGCGAACTGCGCCTTCAGCGTGTTTTCAGAATCGTCGGCACCATACTCACGCAGGATGCTCTGCGGTTCGCTGGACAGGTCTGTGACTTCCGGAACGCTCAATTGCATCCGCGCTGCCAGTTCATAGCTTGAGATTCTGGCCGCCAGTTCACTGTCACCCGGGAAACGCTGCAGGTGTCGGGCGTTGAGTCGCTTCAGGAAACCGCGTGTGGCCTGGTCAGTTTTGGCAGTAATGCCGGCGGGGATATCGAGGTTGCCCAGCGGTTTGGTGGTATTAAATTCCGTGCCTTGAAACGCGGCTGGTAGAAACCCGGGCCCCCAATTGTTCACACTGGATTGTGGAGTACCACGCGGATCGGAAATCGCCACATAAGCCGGCAGCGTTTCGTTTTCTGTGCCCAGTGCCCACGTCGTCCACGCTCCCATGCTGGGAAAACCGTCGAGCGTGTACCCGGTCGACATGAAATTCTCGCCCGGTCCGTGGGTGTTCGTTTTCCCGGTCAGCGAATGGATGAAACACATTTCGTCGGCGAGTTCGCCAAGTTGCGGAACCAGTGCGGAAACCATCTTGCCGGATTCGCCACGCGGTGTGAATTTCCAGGGGCTTCTTGTGAGCATTCCCTGTTGACCCTGGAACGTCAGCAAGTCTTCCGCGCCCGGCAAGGGTTTGCCGTGTTGCTTGATCAACTCCGGCTTGTAATCGAAGGTGTCAATCTGGCTGCAGGCTCCGGAACAGAATATCACCAGTACGTTCCTGGCCGCGGGTTCGTGATGGGAATCACGCGCCGCAAACGGCCGGCCGGGATCGATCTGTGGACGGAGTGGTGTTGTTTTCTCAGCCAGGAGATGCTGGTCCTGTAACAGACTTGCCAGTGCGATACTGCTGAGTCCGGTGGTTGAGTGTGACAGGAAGTGCCGTCGGTTGAGTAGTGAATGCATGAGACGAATGTTGGATCGAGTGTCGGCTGGACGGAAAAAGTTGGGCCAGTTTCGCCCGCTGAATTTGTGCTGGCGGGCAGTGCTCGCCTCGCGGAACGCTTGAACAGGCTCTTGGTTTGCGAGTCGTTACGGGATGAAAATGAATTCGTTTGTGTTCAGCAGTGCGCGGGTAAACTGCCGGAGCCCTTCCTGTGTAATGAATGTGCGGCTGTCTGCCAATTCAGCCGGGGTCGGTGTGCGTTGATAACAGAGTCGCCACGCGCGGTGAATCTGTGCGCTGACGTCCGTGTTTTCTTTCTTGAGCCGCGCGGCGAACAGGTCGGCCTGTTGTATGACGAAGTTGCTGTTCAGCAGGTTCAAAGCCTGCAGCGGGGTTGTTGATCGACTACGTTTTGGCACGACCATACTTGAGTCCGGGCAGTCAAACGCTCCGAAGACCTGTTCCCGCTCCTGCCGTACCTTGGTCATGTAGATCATTCGACGCCAATCTTCCGGACCGTAAGACGTCTTGGCGTGATAGTGTCGAACGTTTTCCAGCTCGACTTCGAATGGACTGAATCCCGGACCACCGGCGCCCTGCAGATCAAGGACTCCGGTGACCGCGAGAATGGAATCTCGAATCGGCTCCGCTTCGAGTCGACGGGGCGGGAAACGCCACAACAAACGTGAAGCCGCATCGATCTGTAACGCATCGCGAACGGGGCGACTGCTCTGCTGCCAGGTGTTTGAGTTCAGGATCAAACGATGGATGTGCTTTAGTGACCAGCCATTGTCCATGAGTTCAGCGGCCAGGTAATCGAGCAGCTGCGGGTGGCTGGGAAGAGTGCCGTTGCGGCCGAAGTCACTGGGTGTGTCAACGATGCCGGTGCCAAAATGAAACTGCCAGATGCGGTTGACGATCACGCGAGCCGTCAGCGGATTGTGCTGGCTGGCGATCCAGTCCGCTAGCGCTGTCCGACGGGTTTGTTCCGGAGCATCGACCGGCAGGTTCAGGGAGGCGAATGCTGCGATGGCATTCGGGCCGACCTGTTCGCGTTTGGCGTCGGGTTCACCGCGAAACAGACGATGGGTGGGGCCGGGCTGCATAAAGGTCCCGGCGTAAACAACACTCGACTGTTCCAGGTAGGCCTTCTGTTTCTGCAGTCGCTTGAGGTCGTCGAGCCATTGCCGTCCTTGCGCGGACTCGGACTGGGGAAAGCCGGCGAACTGATAGGTTTCCGCTGCCGAACCAACACCTGGCTGGCGGTCGGCAGACGCGGCCACTAGTTCCCACTGTCCGGGTTCCGCGGCCGCTTCGATGCGATACCCGATCGCCAGTCGGTCCTGGTACTGTTCTGTGCGGTCACGTCCCCAGACAATTCGATCGATGACGACCGGTTCGGGGAATTCGATCTGCACCCAGCCGCCATCCTTGGAATTAACGATCCAGCTTCGATCATTTCCGTGCTGCCCGTCATTGATGTGTTGCAATTTGTGTTTGGGATGCACGAAGTCTCCGGAGGACGTCGCCTTGGCGCCGTTGCTGTCCAGGGCAACATTGCGTTCGCGCGAGTAAATCTCAAGTTCGTCAAGACAGCCCTCTGAAGCGGAAGCGTTTTCAATGGTAAAGCGAACGAACCGCGCCTGACGTGGCGGAAACGTTTCTGTGTTGCGTTTTGTGTTTACGGGAGGCCGCTTGGTTGGTGTAATCGGGGCAGTATCGCTGATGGCGGATTGGCTGGTGACGCTCGATTGTGGCATTGGTTGCAGAACAATCGCATCTGCCGTGACGGCAGTTCCACTGGCGCCTCCAATCAGGACAATCGAATCTCCCGGCGTGAAGTCGTGCAGGCCCGCGTTGTAGAAACCGCTCCAGCGAGCCACGCCGTCGACATCCCCCGTGCGTTCAGCCGATAACTGCTGATTGACGATCGCAATGGGCTCGTCGGCCGCAGACCTTCTGATCGCATAACGCGTGTTGGTGCTATGCGTGTTGTGGCCGCTGCCCCAGCTTAACCAGACACGATAGGTTCCTCTGGCACGCGGTCGGTATGTGACGAGTTCCTTGCCGGGCAGGTTCTTCCACCAGGTGTACCTGGCGCCTCCGAAAGCGTGCTCCGTTTGGCCCTGCTTGGCTAGCGTCCCACCAGGTGCAGAGGAATGCTGTGCCTCGGATTCATCAAGAACAATCGATGCGCCTGTGTTTCTGGGGATGAACTTCCGGAGACGGACCATCTGGTTTGCGATTTCTGCATCCAGCCTGACGATCTGTGCCTCGGTTTCTGCCGACAACGGCAGCGTACGGTCGCCGTGTTGCACTCCGGCGAACACCGCCTGGAGCGCGTAGTAGTCGCGCTGACTGATCGGATCAAATTTGTGGCTGTGGCATCGTGCGCATCCGGTGGTCAGGCCCAGAAACGCGGTTCCGGTGGTGTTGATCATGTCGTCGAGTTCATTCATCCGTTGCTGCAATCGCAATAACGGATCCTGCCCTTTGACGAGGTCATACGGACCGGCAACCAGAAACCCGGTGCCGATGGCGGAACCGTGAGCGTCACCGGCGATCTGCTGCCGCACAAACTGATCGTAGGGTTTGTCTTGATTCAGCGATTGGATGACCCAGTCGCGATATTGCCACGCGTTGGCGCGCTCGCGGTTTGTTTCAAATCCATGTGTCTCGCCAAAGCGTACCAGGTCCAGCCAGTAACTCGCCCAACGTTCGCCGTAGTGCGGACTGGCAAGTACGTTATCAACCAGGGTGCTCCAGGCGGCATCCCGATCGGCGTTGAGAAACCTGTCAACTTGCTGCGGCGTTGGCGGCAAGCCAAGCATGACCAGGTACAGTCGCCGTATCAAGATGCGACGGTCGGCAGTGGGAGACAGCTGCAGGTCGCGGTCGTTCAGTTTGCGGCGAATGAAGTCATCCGGACCCGTTGCTTTGACCCGGAGAACCGGCTGGAACGCCCAGTGCGAAAGATCTGCCTCGGCCTTGGCGGGACCGTAACGTTCTGGAGTCTTTGCGCCGGCCGCGATCCACTTTTCAATCAGCCCAATTTGAACTTCAGAAAGCGGCTCGTCCGGAGGCATTTCTTTCCCAGGCTCGTTGCGTCGAATCAATTTGACCAGGTAGCTGGACTTCAGATCGCCTGGCACGATCGCCGGTTCTCCGGAATTGCCACCGGAGAGCATGCTGGCCAGACGATCGAGACGAAACCGGCTTTCCTGCTCATCGGACCCGTGACAACCCATGCAGTGTTGCTTCAAAATCGGTTCGACATCTTGTTCGAAACGCACTTCCCCGCCGCTGGCCGCGAGGTTGCCGGCGACGAACGCACAGCAGCATGTCAGCACGCGGAATCGAGTTTTTAGTTGGCGAATCATGGGTTGCTTTCTCACCTGTTACCTGTGGCGCCATCGAGTGGCTTCTCGCCGTTTCCCTGTGCGATCCTGGCGGCACCGCTCCAGTTCCAGAAAGGGCTCTTCCCCCCGACGTTTTCCGGAACGCAAGATCGCCGCGGGCGGCGAACGGCCAATGACAGGTGCCTCCAGTAATGTTGTATGCAAGACCCCGCTAAAAAGCGAACGGAAGTGCTGGCGGTACAGAGGGGTTATATCGCCGGTGCGGTCTGTCCGGCTGACGGCGGTGGTTTGTTCGCTTTGGCGACCCCGCGGTATAATGCGGAGTACTGTGACAGCGCTCAGGTGGTCCATCAAGCCCGGTATTTGAGTCTCCGAAGATCCATGACGACTTGTCGTGAAATCATGACGCGAGTGGTGGCCGTCAACGTGCTGGCGATCGTTTGTTGGTCGGGGCATTCCGGCCAGGCGGACGAGCGTGGACCGGCGCACACCCGCACAGACAAGGCGGATGTGCTTCCCAGCTTTTGCATTCCCTGCCGTTGACCCAGCAACACCAGCATCAGGAGTTGCGGCAGTTAGAGCGGGCCGAAGGTTACGGGGTGGTGCCCGGTGTGTCTGGCTGCGCGCGTGGTTCTGCTGAGAAATTCTTCTCCGCAGTGTGAGATTTGCTTCTTCCAGCGACTTCCATTGCGATTAAAGGCTCATCCGTAATGACCGCAATTGGTTTCCGCTGGAGGCTCGACTCTAATGACTGACGCGTGTTCGGCGACCACAGCATGAGAGGATAGCCATGCCGTTGCAAACGGTCGATCGTCGTTGCAGCGACCGTTGTTTCAACACTCAGGTAATCAGGCCGGATCGCCTTCCTTATCGCCCGGCGCCAGGGCTCACTCTTCAGGAAAAATGGAATGGAGCGATATTGTGTTGGGTCAAATGGTACGATGTCGCGAAAAATACCAGAAAAATATATGCGCTAACTGTGGTTTCCTCGTCCGGCGCGGCG
>CAZITS010000315.1:0-6534 GCA_964542185.1 uncultured Pirellulaceae bacterium | reverse complement strand
CCCAACGGCTTTGCTCGCCGCCGCCGCGGGATCCAATTCGGCGAGTTCCTGAACGGCAAGCCGGCGAATCGGCAGCACAGGATGTGTCTCGGCAGTTTGCGCTAACAGGTCCTGCGCACCGAGGCGTCGCAAGGCAGCCAGTAACTCGCGGGCAACACTCGTGACATCGGTCATCTCCTGCAGACGCGCCGCGAGTTTGGGGCGGGCATGGTCAACACGCCACGCACCGGCTGCGCGAATCGCAGCCAGCACCAGGTCCGGCTGACTGGCCTCAAATAACTCCTCGACCCGCCGCAAATTGCCCGCCGGGCGCACTTGGCGCTGCGTAGTCGCCTCAACAAGATCTGTCAGGAGTCGACTCCGTCGGGACAGTGACCAGTCCCGCTGATCGAGAATTAACTCCAACAGCTGACGCAACTGGGCAGGCTGTCCAATCTGCGCCACCAGTCGCAACACCTGTTCCTCTCGCTGCGGGGCAACGCGACGGTTCTCGAACAGGGCCAACAGCGGCGCGGCCATTCCCTCCGCGTTCACCGCCTCCAAGGCGTAAGCCAGATGATCAACCTGATCCGTCAAGTCGAGCTCTCCGGATCGCATTGCTGCCAGCCAGTATGGTCGTAAATCCTGCATCGCCTGCCAGAGCGCAAAATCCAGAAAACGGTCCATGGGACGATCCAGTACCCGCAAAGCGGTCTGCGCAGCCAACGGGTCGCTCCGCTGGGCAAGACCTCGCACTGCCTCCAATCGCACTCGGGGATGATCATCCAGTACACCGCTGAGCAAATAGTCCGATGCCTGCTCCAACTCATCTTGCCGCCAGGAGACCACCCGCATCGCCGCGGCACGTGCTCGGTGATCGGGACTGGCACGCAGCAGTTCGCTGACCAATACCTCATTGACTCGATTGATGGATTCGTACGTCCACAGTGCCTCAACTCGCAGACGCTCAAATTCCGCGTCTCGCGGATCAAGCCGCGACACCCAAATGGATAAGGCCTGCGCGACTTTCGCTGGAGGCTTTTTCTTGAGCATCCGCTTGGCCCATAACCGCACCCATGCCTCCGGGGCTCGCAACTGGCCAAGCAACGCTTCAATCCCGGCATCAGCCAGACGTGGCATTTTCAACAAGGGGCGTCCCTTGGCTGTGATCCTCCAGATCCGCCCATGCGTGTGGTCTCGGCGGTCATCTCGAAAGTCAACTTCTCCGTGCTGAATAATAGGGTTGTACCAATCGGCAATATAGATCGCGCCATCGGGCCCCATCTTCACGTCGATCGGACGAAAGGCCACATGCCGTGTCTTGATTAACTCTGCCTCCTGGCGGGAGGCGAAACCGCTACGATTCTCGTTAACGACGAACCGACAGACACGGTTGGCGCGAAAATCGTTGGTAATCATATTGCCGCGCATCGCGGGCGGTAAATGACGTCCACTGAGAATTTCCAATCCGCAATGCTTGGGACTCCCAGGGTTCAACCCGTGCAGCACGCGACGCGCCTCCGGCGCCGTCACAAAAACGGCCCCCGGAAAGACATAATTGATTCCCTCGCCATAAGCTCCGTCTGTGGCAAAAGACTGACCCCAGGCATCAAAATGATGCCCCCAAGGATTGACAAACCCCCGACAAAACACATCCAGTTCCATCGTCTCAGGACGGAATCTCCAGATTCCCCCGCCATTCAGATGCTTCACGCCCCACGGTGTTTCCACGTGGCTATGAATGTAGATGGACTGATTCATGTAAAGACAGCCGTCCGGACCCCACCGCAACGTGTGCAGCAGATGATGGGTATCCTCCGTGCCGAAACCCGAAAGCACGACCCGCTTTTCATCGGCGCGAAAATCGCCATCGCGATCCCTGAAGTGCGCCAGTTCGGTGCTATTCGCGACATAGACACCACCATCCCCCGGTACTACACCCGTAGGAATCAGCAGTCCCTCGGCAAAGACGCGGGTCTTTTCCGCAACGCCGTCACCGTCGACATCTTCGACAACCACGATTTTATCAGTCGGCTTCTGACCAGGTTTTATCTGGGGATAGACTTCGCTACTGGCGATCCATAAGCGTCCCTGCGCATCAAAATTCATCTGGATCGGCTTCGCGAGCTGTGGATCGGACGCATAGAGATTGACTTCCAGTCCATCGGCCACCACAAACGAGGCTAGCTCCACGGCGGGATCTGGTGACGGAATTTCCTTGAGATTACGTTGCGCCCCGGCCCAACTGGTCCAGCAACACAAAATGACGACGGCCAGTCGACGACATCCGCCACAGACCTGGTGTCTTCGCGCGCCAGGACCACGATCTCCATCCCATTCGGTCAACATTCTCGGCACCGATTCAACTCCCCGTCAAAAAAGGAAATCCGCAGAGGCTCAGATCCCAGCAGGAACAGTTCGGATCAATTAGTTTTGAGCTGCCAGTCCAAATGTAACCCGATTGTCAGGTTTCGTCAGCCAGTTTACGCATCAACTGAGGTTTGCGATTCAGCTGACGCCAGCATCTCCTGCTCAGGGCCCCAGCCATAAATCAATTGGCCGCACCGCTGTCGTCTCAAACGGCAGCTCAACGGTCCTCCCGCTTCCGGCCGACGCATACGCAGCCAGGATGATCTCCATAACCGCCCGGCCGTCCTCGCCAGTGACCAGCGGCTGCAAGTCGCGTTGGACACAACCTACGAAATGCTCCATCTCCTGATGGAAACCGTAGTTCCAGGCTTCTTCGTAAATCGTAAAACTCCAACCACGCGTATCCCCCGCCTTTTCCACCGAATAGCCGTAACCATCACGAGAGTACGTCTCGATCGAGTTTCCCCGCAGCAAGTCGGCATAAGCTACCCCACCGCTGCCGTGCACCTCAGCCCGGTCGTCCATGCCGCCCGGTTTGGCCCAACTTTCTTCTGCCATGCCACGACATCCACCCTCGAACTCCACCACGATAATCGCCTCATCATCACCACGCGTCTTGTCCCCGTGAACATAGGTTCCCAGATGTGCAGCCACGCTGGTTGCCCGCGGCCTCTGAAGTCCGTCCGGGCCCGACAACATCCAACGAAAGAAAGCAACTGCATGGCACCCCATGTCGAGTGCCACCCCACCGCCGGAACGCTCGACATCCCAAAACCAGTCCGCGTGCGGACCGTCATGCTTCTCTGACTGCTTGATTAGAAACGGGACTCCCAGCGCACCTTCATCGACCAGTCGTTTGAGCCGCACGTATTTCGGCGCGAAACAAAGTTCCTCCGCGTACATCAACTTGACACCCGCCGCCCGACAAGCCGCAATCATCTGGTCGCATTGATCGAGATTCATAGCCATTGGTTTTTCCACGACCACATGCTTGCCCGCGGCCGCGGCCGCCAAGACTGCTTCGCAGTGCAGATCATTAGGCAAGCCGAGGACAACCATATCGAGTTCAGGCATTTCCAGTAGCTCGCGGTAATCCTGAAACCAACGGACAATCCCGCGCTCTTCTGCAAATGTCCGCGCGTGCCCCTCCGTGGGTGAGGCGACTGCAACAACTTCAGCCGCAGCCACAGACTCTAGTGCGGCAAAGTGTATCGCGCTAATAAACTGACTACCAACCAATCCCACATGCACTCGTTCCATCACGTTCGCTCTCCTGAACATCCTTCCACACCCCATCGGCCGCAGCACGGTTCGGTGATCGGTTGTACCACTCTGCTCTTAAGCACTCTGCTGTCAACGACTCTGCCACCACCGGCAGTACTCCAAGTCTGCCCCGCACCGCGGGGTATTCAAGCACCACTGCGTTCGCGCCGCACGCTTTCATGACATGCGACAACCCGCCGGTAAACGTCCTGGAGCAACTCCTCGTCTTCCACACCTGCCATCGCGTCTGGCCAGATCGGTGGTCCGAAGCAAACCCGCACAGTAGTGCGACGAGGCCACCAACGTCCGCGGGGCAACACGTCGTAGGCACCATCCAGTGCAACGGGGACCAGCGGCACTCGAGCCCGCTTCGCCAGCGCGCACAGCCCCGGCTTGAAAGCCGCAATCTGGCCATCTCGAGAACGAGTTCCTTCCGGAAACATGAGGACCAGCCGCTCTTTCTTGAGATGCCTCAAAATCCCTTTGATTCCCGTCAAACCAGCTCCATCACGATCGATAGAAATAGCACCGTAGAAACGAATCAACGACGCGAATGGTCCAAACCGAAACAAGCTCTTGCGGGCCAGATAGATAAGCTGCCGGTCACAACACAAGCCGATAACAACCGGGTCGATATGGCTTTGATGATTCGAACAGATCAGGGCACCACCGTGAGCAGGAAGATGCCCGCGCCCACGACACCGCAGGCGAAACAACCAGACCGCCAGGCAACGCGTTACGATGCGAGTTACGCCATAGACACCCCGTTGAAAAACGGAACCATGCGCCATCAGACTGCTGGGCCTCCCGGTCGAAGCGAAGAGTGTAAATTCATAGCACCTCCGGCGCACCCTGATCACTGGCGGCCGCACGGACAATCTCGACGAGATGCTGAACCACTTCCAGCTGCGACATGCCATCCGTAGTAACTTCAATCGCATCGGGGGCCCGCTGCAAACTCCCCACTTCGCGTTCTCGATCGCGGCGGTCCCGGTCCTGTTGCTGGGCCAACACCTGCTCAAGCTCGACCTTTTGGCCACCCTCGGCGAGGTCAAGTTGACGCCGACGCGCGCGTTCTTGCGGCGATGCGGTCAGGAAAATCTTGCAGGCGGCATCTGGAAATGCCAGAGTTCCCTGATCGCGACCCTCGGTCACTGCAGGTCGCCCCACCACCGCCGCGCGTTGCATACCTATCAGGCGTTCACGAATCCCCGGATGATCTGCCACATAATGAATGACAGAGGCGATCTCTGGTCTCCGAATGGCCTGGCTCACATCCTCTTCGTCGAGCAACACCTGTTTTCCATCCAAACGAATCTGCAACCCGTCAACCAACCGCAGCAGCCCCTGCTTATCATTCCAATCAATATCTGCACGGATGGCGGCCAATGCCACGGCGCGATACATCGCCCCCGTGTCCAAAAACTGGCATCCCAGGCGCGCCGCTAATGATCGAGCAACGGTACTTTTGCCCGCTCCTGCCGGTCCATCGATGGTGACGATCATCGGTCCCCTTCGTCAACGCCTTGTGATAATGGGGGGCTTACGAAGCCGGATTCACATCAGAAGCGGGGCGAGCCGTGTCCCAGCGAGCTTCCAGCTCAGCCCATTCGTGCCCCGATAATTGCACACACATCGCCCCGTTTTCCAGTCGACAGTCGCCTATTTCTTGATTACAAAAATCGACCTGCCGCGCCATGGCCAGATCACGAAAACCCTTAACCTGGACGCGCGCCGGGCGACCTGCTGTCTCCAGCAAACGCACCCGAAAACCCACGATCTGCCCTTCCTCAATCCAGGGCGACCAGGATGTCGGCAAGACATTTCGATTGTCGAGTTGAAATAGCCACGCAGCCGCGGCGCTCGCCGCTGGGGGCGTGCCCGTCGAGGCGATCATGTCCGGTAACTGAAATGTCGTGGCAGCGTGAATCGCATGCGGCAACTCCACACCGATGCCCAAGCGGAACCTGCGGGCGGTCTCACCCCGCGTAATCAACAGACTGTCCAACATCCGCAAGCCATGCCGACGATGGTACGGCAAGCCAGCAGTGAGAATGGCCACACGTCGTTCACCATTCTCGACCTCAATCAACTGAGGTGCCTCAAAACGCACTGCCTCCGATTTGTGGCGGACGTCATTGATGGTGCGGTAGAGGTCGGCACCTTCGTCTGGCCAGGCAAAACGAGCGCAATAGTACGACCCCCAGGGGTCCGCCCGTGGTTCTTCCTCAGGCTCAAGCTCGATCTCTAGTTCGACAACGCGCCCGCCACGCCAGAGGCGATACCATTGGGAAAAACCGGCCAGGCGGCGTCCGTCCGGGGCGACTAAACTGCCCCGCGCTGTAATTTCGCCAAACACCTCGCTCGCTGCGGTAACGCGCACCTCGTCCGCAATCATCGAGGAGTACACTGCGGACTCCACCGGATCCATCCAGGCGGCACCTGCTGGCCGCCGTTGGCCGGGCAACTTGTAGGCCAACTGCTGGCTGAACTGATTCCCCCGTGATGCGTAATCATGAATTGATTGCAGAGACCCCGTGCGTGGATTGACCAGCACTTCAAAAAACTCGTTTCTCAGTGCAATCACACCATCTTTATCGCGTGTGTCGATCGCCACGGTTTCCGCCCGTCGCCGGGCCGGCTTCTGGCGTGTTTCCCCTGCTGCGGGCAGCCACACGTAGCCCATGGGGGGCACATCCACAACGAGCTGTGTCTCATCGCCAGATACGGCGGCCGCATAAACTGCCTTGTCCTCAGTGGCTATGCCTGAAAACTGAGTGCTACGGACGCCAATTCGACGCACCATGCCACTGGGATTGGCCACCAGGCAACCTCCCCCGGTTTCCCCTCCGTTCCCCGCCACGGAACGAGAAAACCGCTGCAACGCGGTGCGTTGTGCCGCCAGGGTCTTTTCCTCCCACG
>CAZITS010000314.1:0-6535 GCA_964542185.1 uncultured Pirellulaceae bacterium | reverse complement strand
CGTTTCGAGTCGCAGTACGAATCGCTTTCACAGTAGCCGCCGCACGAAAATCGATAATCCGCCGGCCCCACTCGATAGTTCTTTGCGCAGGTGCAAGTTCGACACCGTTGATACGAAACTTGTCTGCTGCAATTCTCTGGTTAGTTCTTACACTACTTGGATCAACGGCCATCATCGTTGCCGTCATTCCAAAGTCGTCATGATACCCTTCTGGACTCTGGGAAATCCCCTCGCTTTCCAACCAGTCTGTGACGGATTGGAAATCGTAATACTCGGCAATGTAATGGACACGACACCCCTTTCCTTTCCCGTCTCGATTAAGTGACTCTGCGACTTGCTTCATTCCGTCCTGATTACCACCACTATCACCAATCATCACGACGTGCTTGAATCCGTGCGTTCGCAACGAAGCACAAATATCCGTGAGTAAAGCTCGGTATGTCTCTTCTGTGACACTAACCGTACCCGGATATTTCATATGTACCGTTGGCGGATCAATATCCCCTTCAGGGACAAACGGAACGATCGGCGCAATCAAAGCGTTGCCTAGCCTGCGAGCAATCGCTTCCGTGGTTCCCCGCAAGACGACATTGTGTTTTCCGGTTACCAAATATGGGCCGTTCTGCTCAACGCCGCCTGTCGCAACAATCGCTGTGTCTTTACCTGCTTTCATTGCATCCCGAACTTCCATCCAGGTCATATCTTCAATGAAAAGAGTGTCTGCGGCTGCAATTGGCCGCGGACCATTCGGATCGGGATTAACCGGATCTGGAATTGCCAGGTAAGAGGCTGCCAGGCCGATCACCAAGAGTCCTGCACTACGAAACATAATCCACCCTTCACGAACAGAGACCAAGAAACAGTATCCACTCCCACACTGAACGAATTGTAGTATGCGAGGTGTCGTGTTTCATCAGGGCCAGAGAATTGCCATGCGTAATACTCGTCAAAAGAAACGTTCCGTTCTCAGACTCAACGTTCCACACCAGGCATAACGCTGGTACCAGCGTGGCGTTTCCGATGAACGACAAGCAGCAATCACCTGCGACCGCCTATTCAGGCCCAACGGCGCTTTTGCAATAAACCCATCAATCGCAAAACGAACCGGTGTGGGGTGTTCTTGTGTGTCAATTCATCCGCGACTTGCTTTCGACGAACGACAATGCCACGATCATGGCACATCGATTCGCGATCGGCAGCACTCTGTACTTTCACGTCCTTCAGACCGAGAGAGGCAACGACCATGCGGTCCATTCACCCGACAATCTGGCTGCTGTTCGCCATTGGACTCTGTGCGCCCTGTCACGCGGAATCACTCAGTCAGAAGTTGTCTGCGATTCTCAAGACGCACGAAGGGCACGTCGCAGTTGCAATCAAACACTTGGCCACAGGAGAGCGATTCGAATTCGCGGCAAATCGAGCAATGCCAACCGCGAGCCTGATCAAGATCGCTGTGATGGTTGAAGCGTACCGTCAGGCGGACGCAGGACGTATTGATCTCGAGCAGCGCATTACTTTACTGGCGGGAGACAAGGTGCCCGGATCTGGAATCCTGACAACACACTTCTCTGCCGGCACCCAGGTTTCACTGCGTGATGCAATACGACTGATGATCGCGTACTCTGACAACACGGCAACAAATCTCGTGCTGAAACAAATCGGCATTCGCTCCACAGCTGAAACGATGGAGAAACTCGGCTTCCCCAACACCAAGATACACGCCAAGGTATTTCGTCGAGACACCTCCGTTTTCCCGGATCGCAGCAAGCGATTTGGCCTGGGAAGCACTACCGCGTTGGAAACCGTCCAATTACTGGAACAACTCTACCGAAAACAACTTGCCAGTCCCGCGGCAAGTGACGCAATGCTCAAACACCTGGAGAACTGTCAGGATCGCACAAAACTTCCACGTTTCCTGGGACCGCATGTCACCATTGCCCATAAAACTGGATCCCTGGCAACTGTTCGCACGGATGCCGGCATTATTTCCTCACCCTCGGGACCACTCGTTATCTGTGTGCTGACCTCGGAAAACAAAGACCAACGCTGGACCGCAGAAAACGCCAGTGAGATTCTGTGCGCACGGGTTGCCAAGATTACTTGTTCACATTTCGATCAAGGAACAAAAACCACGGCAAAAGCGACTCTCTTGACAGTTGGTGACAGTGGAGAAACGGTTGAAGACCTGCAACGCACGCTTAATGCGCGCTTGAAACCTTCACCGGGCCTGTCAATCGACGGCAACTTTGGCCCCAACACACAAGCTGCTTTGCGCCAATTCCAGAATGAACGACTCATAGCTGTCACGGGAATCACCGATCCCGCCACCTGGAAAGCGTTAGGACCGCTGGTTTCAGAGGACGCTCCACAACCGGCACCGGAGATCGTCAACCAGGAGGTTCTACCAAAGCAACCTGCCGATTCACTAGAAGGGCCACCCTACGTGACCTGTAAAGCTTGGGCAATTGGTGATGGCGAGACAGGACAAATACGATGGCAACACGCAGCCGACCAGCGTCTTGACATCGCCAGTACGACCAAGATCATGACCGCTTATGTGATCCTGAAAATGGCCCAGAATAACCCGGGATTATTGAAAGACAACGTCGTATTCTCTACCGCCGCAGACCAAACGCCCGGCTCCACCTCGCGCATTCGTGCCGGCGAATCACTGCCTGCAAGCGAATTGCTATATGCGCTATTGCTCCCATCCGGCAATGACGCTGCGATCGCGCTCGCAGAACATTTTGGACGTCGGCTACTTTCATCAACTGATGTCAAGCAAGAAATCACTCCGCTGAGTCGCTTTGTCACTGAGATGAACCGAATGGCCATTGAGCAACAAATGCACAACACGCAATTCAAGAACCCACATGGCCTTACTGAAGAGGGGCATCTGAGCACGGCGCATGATCTGGTCAAACTCGCCTATGCAGCAATGCGACTGCCCGAGTTCCAGAAACGCGTCGCCTGTCGCCAGCGCGGCAGCACCGTGACAGGGCCAGGCGGGTACCGTCGTAATATGCTCTGGAAAAATACCAACCGGCTGTTGGCGATCGATGGTTATCGCGGCGTCAAAACGGGGACTACAACCGCAGCCGGCGCATGCCTGGTGTCCATGGGCCAGCGTGGCTCAAGTGCGATGTATGTGGTCGTGCTCGGATCAAGTTCATCAGCTTCTCGCTATGCTGACACCCGTAATCTTTTCCGCTGGGCCTGGCAACAACGCACTCGGAAGTGATCTCCGGAGGCGTATTCCCGCACCGGCAATCTCTCTCGAGCACATGATAACCGCCGGTCCAATGACGTGACTGACTGGCATCTTGATCACGGACGGGACTGCTGATTGAAATCTGGCATTGAAAGGGTACCAATAACGCGTTGCGCGTAGTCAATGAGCGAACCCGTAACCACACCAGACTCCTCGCTCAGCAGATAACTACAAAGCCGCGCGACATCAATCGGCTTGATCAACCTGCCAAAAGGCGAATCAGACTCAGCAACGTCTAACCAATCCTCGGGGCGCCCCATTTTGCGTTGCACATCATGCTCAGCAGGCGTATCGGTCCAGCCAAGGTTAATACCATTTACACGAATACGGTCTTCGCGCAATCCATTTGCGGTATTCTTGGTAAACGTCGACAGAGCACCCTTGGTAGAACTGTAAGCGCAAATGAACGGGAGACCACAATAGGCCGCAACCGATAGTATGTTGACAATTGAACCCGCAATACGCTCTCGCTTCATAATGCGAACGGACTCTTGAGTCAGCACAAATGGTGCCCGAACGTTGACTGCAAACAAGTAGTCCCAGAATTCAACTGATGTATTGTCGAGGTCTCCCCGATTCGTATCGGCAGCTGCATTAACAAGCCCATCGACGCGACCAAAACGTTCATTGCAAGAATGCACGACTCGCCGACAGTCGTCGACAATGGAAAGATCCGCAGGGACATAAACGGCGGCACAACCTGCCGTCTCTATATCATTCGCGATTCTGGTGCCTTTCTCCTCCTGTCGACCACACAGCACAACACCTGCCGCCCCAGATTCCGCCGCATGGCGAACTACCGCTTCACCTACCCCCTGTGTACCTCCGGTGACAATCACCACTTTGCCATCAAGCCTTGACATAGTTCACCTGTTTCCTCAACAAAAACATTTGCGTGAATTTCATCTACCGGAACAAAACAAGCCCGCACATCGTTTGCGAGCACTGTAGTACAGGAGCCGATCAGTCCTTACTTGAGGTCAGGTGGCTGGCTCGCCAAATGTACCATTGCTTCCCGCACGCGACCGACTTGAGTTTTCTCCAGAATCAAGTAGCGGTGGCCGCCATCAGGGCGCGATTTAAAAACCGTATTGCCGTCATCCTCCACGGTCACTCTGCCTGATTCAGAGAGCGCAAAATACCCCCTCTCTGGATAGGCGGCATAAAGCACACTTGTGAGGTCCCAGGTTGGCCGGTGATGCGGTGCTGGCTCATACATCAGGTACGATTCGGCAAGGGGATGGTGTTCAACGTAAGAAAAATCTCGCTCGATGCTCTCTGCCGGGAAACGAACGGCGTAGCCGATTTCAAAGCCACTAAACACGATCGGTGCCGGCCACTCCGACACGAGTTTTCGGGCATGCACCAGG
The DNA here is from genome assembly GCA_964542185.1 of uncultured Pirellulaceae bacterium. Classification (GTDB taxonomy): domain Bacteria; phylum Planctomycetota; class Planctomycetia; order Pirellulales; family Pirellulaceae; genus UBA9264. The sequence continues at coordinate 1,894 of CAZITS010000314.1, read as the reverse complement.
TCCTTGACAACGTTGTATTCCAGAAACCTGCGGCGACCATCGATGGGACGAAAAGCTCCTGCCATCATCGACAGAAGCCGAACCTTGCGACGAATCAACTCCGTTCCTTTCAGAGGGGATTCCGCATCTGGCTGCGAACTGATTAATTGCGCGAGATTGGTTGAAAAACCAATCTGCACCACTACCACCGAACGGTCAGGCTGATTGTGAAGCACCCGTCGCAACAAGCTCACAGCGGACGGCGGTTTCTGCAGATCAAAAGGATAACGCCTTTTGCCATCATCTCGGTGATCGACCATTGGCAGAAACTTACCAACCTCGGGCGTAACTCCACGGGACACGACGCCAATGGGGATACCTCCCCGTCCGTAGAACGTATTAACCGCATCAACCAACGCCGCTGCTGATGGGTGATCCTTGGTTACGGTTACGGCCAAGAGGCGACAAACGCCGCGACTCTGTAGCGCGTGCAGCATTCCTAACGCCAGCACATCATCCACGTCATTACCGATATCCGTGTCAAGTATGACTGGTATCGGTTCCCTGGCGAATACGTCAGCACACCCCAGGGCGACGAATCCAACAATCAACAATGCCGTTTCTATTCGCATCTTCATTCTGGAAGTCCATCTATTCTTTGCAAATCATCTCTGAAAACTGCGCAACCCTGCAGTGGGAGAGTCCGGCCGCGTCCCTGCGTGCGCAACAGGAAGTCAATACAATGCCAACGCCAGCTTGCGACGATACTCGCCAATCAAATCGTCATCTTCAGGCAATATACGAAAAATGTCGATCATCAACTGTCGCGAGTTCTCACCAAATCCGTGACGATCCTGCTGAACTACCGCAAGGCAAATAGCCAGAGCTTCTGCGTATTGTTTTTCGCCAGACAGCGCCTCAGCTAGTTGCCACTGCAGCCCCATGTCGTCCGGGTCGGTTGCAACCTCCCTGCGAATGGAATCCACATCTGACACTTGCCGATTGCGCATCTTTAGCACCGCCATCAACTGCTGAGCTTCGGGCTCCAGGAAACCGCGTTGCTCTAATTGTTCCAGCAACTCCTGGCACTCTTTCTCTTTGCCCTGCGCCAACACAACTCTACCCAAGCCAATGGTCAATTGAACATCGTTAGGCTGTTCCGATATTAAAGACCGATACCGTACTTCGGCTGCTGCGGGGTCTGCTTCTTCAAGAGCTTGAACTTCGACAATGGCATGATGTTGAAACAAACGTTCAAGCCATCCACGTATCTGGTCCTCCGGGAGAACGCCATGAAAAACATCGACGATCTCGCCACCACTAACTGCAAAGACTGCAGGAATCGAACTGACCTGAAACTCACCCGCAGCCTCGGCAACTTGTTCCGTATCGGCTTTTACGAGAACAAACTTACCGGCGCTTTCCGTCGCCAACTTTTCCAATACCGGGGCCAACATCTTGCATGGTGCGCACCACGCAGCCCAAAAATCAACAACCACTAGTGTCTTCTTTGAACGTTCAAACACATCCTCTTGAAAAGATACTTGCGTCGTGTCGACAATCCACTCTGACCGTTCGTTATCCACATCGTTCATAATTCTCAGTCTCAGCGGCACGGAGTTTTGATTATTTCTGGTGCTGCGAAGAACAGTTCTCCGCGATCATTGGCCGACAACAACTTCGGTTTGCAGGAAAAAAGCACCCAGGGCGTCACATTCCACGCAGATATTGCGCAATCCGCTACGGCGCACCCCTTTGACCGTATGCTTATCACGTCGCGTCACAGAATTCAACGACCACAACTAAAACCCTCGGACTGACAGACCCAGCCCATACGCAAGACAAAGCGTGCCCAGCAGACAATCGCACCCAACTGACAGTCTCCCCCGTCCAAACACACTTCTTCCCAGGCAAT
>CAZITS010000313.1:0-6572 GCA_964542185.1 uncultured Pirellulaceae bacterium | reverse complement strand
ATCACGCAGCTCTTCGGCAGCCAGACGCCGGGGACGGAAAACCGCGTAACTGCGTGCTGCAGGATCCAGTTGCGCGAGTGTGGCCGGGTCGGGATGCGCGCTGGCCTGCTGGTAGGTTTGGGAGGTCATAATCAGCTGGTGCAGGCGTTTGACGGACCAGCCATTGGCAATGAACTCCGCCGCCAGCCAGTCAAGCAACTCTGGGTGCGTTGGTTTCTCTCCAGCTGCTCCGAAATTATTCGGGTTACCCGCCAGGCCACGTCCGAAATGATACTGCCACACACGGTTCGCCATGACCCGCGCGGTGAGCGGGTGGTCTTGTCGGGTAAGCCAGCGGGCCAGTGCCGTCCGTCGCCCGGCCAGGGCCGCTGGAATTTCAGCATTCAGACCGGTGGCCGTGAGCCCACCTGGCTGCACCGGATCTGCGGGTGCAAAGACATCGCCGCCGGTCAAAATGGTCGTCTGTTCGCCAACCGCATCCGCTGGCGCCTGGTCTTGAGGGCGACGTTGGCGGAGCGTGACCCGCACACGCAGGCGTGTGGGGCCGTTGTAGACGGTGAATGCGATGGGCCGGTAACGATCCGCGCCCCAGCGAAACAAGGTGCGCCATTTTCTACCGAGACGAGTTCGACCAAAATCATTGGGCGTCACCTGTTGCTTAGGCAAGCTCTCCAACATGCGTTGATTGTTGTCCTGCCGTAATCGATGGTACTTTTGATGCGCTGAGAAGTTCGTGGTGTTCTCGGCGGGCAGGAAGGCGGCGTCGACTTCCGCGAACTGGGTGTTCGCGAAAACAGCTTGCAGTGCGTAGTAGTCGCGCGTGGGAATCGGGTCAAACTTGTGGTCGTGACAACGGGCGCAGCGCAGGACATGACCTAGAAACACCTGGCCTACCGAGTTTGTCACGTCGTCCAGGAATTGCTGACGCGTGAGACGTGCGACTTCCATGCCGGTTTGCTCCCACGGTCCCATCCGCAAGAAACCGGCAGCGATCAACGCTTCGACGCGTGGCGGTCCGGTCTCTCCGGCGGTCAGTTCGTCGCCCGCGATTTGTTCACGGACAAAGGCATCGTAGGGCTTGTCCTCGTTAAACGCCCGAATGACGTAGTCACGGTAACGCCAGGCATTCGGGCGTTCAAAGTCATTGGCGAAGCCAGCACTATCGGCGTAACGAACGACGTCGAGCCAATGGCGTCCCCACTGCTCACCATAGTGGGGTGAAGCGAGTAGGCGCGTAAGCAGTCGAGCAAAGGAGCCGGGCTGATCATCTTCCAGAAAGTCATCGATTTCGGCTGGAGTGGGGGGCAGTCCCAGGAGATCAAAGGTAGCCCGTCGAATGAGCGCCGGCCGGTCGGCTGGTGGTGCCAGGGTCAAGTTTTCTGGTCGTCCGCTGCGTAGCAAGCGATCGATTGGGTGGCCTGCCTGATCCGGAAGCGGCGGGCGCTGAATGGGTTTCCAGGACCACAGGTCTTGTGGTGAATAGGTGCGGTTGGTCCAGTCTGCCGACAGGCCACCGCTGGTTTGGACCCGGACACCATCTTCGTCTGCCCAGGGGTTGGGTTGCTTGAGCAGGCTGGCGAGACGTGCTGCGTCAGGCCACGGTGCCCCTGCAGAAATCCAGGTGGCGATTGAGGTGACTTGCGCGCGGCTCAGCCGGTCGTTTACTTTGGGAGGCATGGCAGGCCATTGGTCTACCGCCACGGCAGCGACGGCCTGATAGAGAGGGCTGACGGCCGGTTGGCCCGGCACGACGGCCGGTTCGCCACTCGCACCGCCGCGCAGCAGGCTGGCGCGACTTCGCATGTCGAATTCTGCCCGCAGCTGGTTGGGATCCGCGCCGTGGCAGGCGAAGCACCGAGCCTTCAGGAGTGGCAAGATGCGGTGCGCAAACAGGAGGTCGGCAGCCGCTGGTGGTGCCGCGCTGGCGCAACTGGAGAAAACACTCACCAGCCACAAGACAGGGACTACCTGTTTCATCGGCTGTTTCATTGGAGAAAATTTCGAAAAGATCACTGCAGCTGCGGGCGGATTGAAGTCTTGGGTTCTGGTTTCCCGGTTCCCTGGATACCAGACAAGGCTTTCAGGAAACTGTGTTGGGCCAAGTGTAGCATGTTCTTTCCGCTTCGTTTTCTCCGCTTCGTTCCAGGGAGGGCGGTGTTTACCCATCGTCAGTTACCGGATATGAAGATACGGTCGGGCCTCGCGCAGAACACACTGGCGACTATTGCGATCTGCTTGAGCTGGCAAACTGCTGGCCGCTGTGGCTGGTGACGCCGCGGTCCGTGCGTGGTTGCATGAATGTATGGTTGCATGAAATAGTCCGATTCAAATGGTTTCCCGCGGTCCGGTTCCTATAATGGCGTCATGAATCACATCGGCAGAATTGGAATGGTGGCAGCGTTTGTTCTCTGGGGACAAACGCCTGCGGTCTGGGCTGCAGAAGACGTTGCTCAGGCGGTCGATTTCGGTCGTGAGATCCGCCCGTTGTTGAACCGGGTCTGCACCGAGTGTCACGGTCCGGATCAAGAACAGCGTCAGGCGGGCCTGCGGCTGGATCGCCCCGAGGGAGTTTTCAGCGCCGCGGACGGTCCGCCGCTGATCCGGCCTGGCCACCCGGAACAAAGTGAACTCGTCCTGCGAATTCGCTCCACGGATCCGGATCATGCGATGCCACCACCCGCAGCGCGGCAGCGTTTGACCACGGCAGAAGTTGAGCGGATAGAAACATGGATCAGACAGGGTGCGCAGTGGGACGATCATTGGGCCTTTGTGGCCCCGGCACGCCCTGTATTACCCGCGCTGCGGTCGGCCGTCTGGACACGCAATCCCATTGATTACTTTGTCTGGGAATCTCTCCAGACTGAGAGACTATCTCCGTCGGCGGAGGCAGATCGCCGCACACTGGTGCGTCGCCTGCACCTTGATTTGACAGGCTTGCCACCGACGGCTGATCAGGTGCGGGAGTTTCTCACTGACCCACGTCCTGACGCCTATGAGGCGTTAGTCGATCGTTTACTCGGTTCGCCCCGATTTGGTGAACGCGTGGCTTTGCCCTGGCTGGATGCCGCGCGGTACGCCGACACACACGGTTACCACGAAGATTACCATCGTGAGATGTGGCCCTGGCGTGATTGGGTAATCGATGCCCTGAACCAGAATATGCCTTTCGACCAGTTTTCGGTCGAGCAGCTGGCGGGCGACCTGTTGCCCGACGCCACACCCCAACAGGTAATCGCCACGGGCTTCAACCGCAATCATGGTGTTACGGCGTCGGGGATTTCGGAAGAATACCGGGTGGAATACGTGCTGGATCGCGTGCGTACGACGGCCACGGTGTGGCTCGGCCTGACAATGGAATGCAGCCAGTGTCATGACCACAAATACGACCCTGTTTCGCAACAGGACTTTTACCGGTTCTTCGCATACTTCAATAACATCACCGATCGTGGAGTTGAAAATCGTGAAGGTAATGTCGATCCGCTGGTGACTGTGCGAAGTCCGGCTATTGACGTGCAACTCTTGTCGGTCGAAGCAGAAATAGCGGGTCTTGAGCGTGCGCAAAAGCGTCATCGCTCACGGTCCAGCGAAGCGGTGCGCCGTTGGGCAGAGCGGGCAGCCAGCGAAGAGAAACAACCGCTCTCCGAGGGCCTGCTACTGCATCTGCCGTTGGACAACCCGCAGGGTGTCGCTGTAGTGGATGCGGTGAAGGGTGCCCAGGTCGGTTCGATTACCGGTTTGGTTCAACGAGTCGACGGCAAGTTTCATCGAGCGGTCCAGTTCGATGGTAAGACACACATCGATTTGGGGGATCGCTTGCCACTGGAACGCACCGATGCCTTTTCTTACGGTGCCTGGGTGTACCCCACAGGCTCTGGAGGCGCGATTCTGTCCCGCATGGATGACGTGGCCGACTATCGTGGCTGGGATCTCTTTCTGGCGGGCAATTACCCTGAATTTCACATGATCCACCAGTGGCCAGGGAATGCCATCCATGCCAAGGCAACGAAACCGCTTCCAGCAGGTGAGTGGACACACCTCTTTGTGACTTACGACGGTAGCAGCAAAGCCAGTGGTTTTCACTTGTATTTCAACGGGGTCGTACAGGAAGTCAATGTGACACGTGACGGACTCACGGGGACGATTCAAACCGAAAAGCCATTCCACGTAGGCCGTCGTAACCCCTCTGGCCATTTTGTCGGCAGGATCGACGACCTGCGGGTTTACGCGGGAAGTTTGCCTGCTGCGGCTGTCGCCGCGGTGGCCGGCGCCAGTCCGATTGCAGGGATTCTCAAAATCGCGGCTGCCGAGCGCACCCCTGATCAGGTACGAACACTGGCCGATTATTATTTGCAGACCGTTGATGCCGAGTACCGGAAACTGGAGCAGCGCCGCGGCGCGTTGCGTTCCCAGCAGCAGCGCCTCCAGCAGCAGGCGGCGAAACAGACCGTGATGGTCATGCAGGAGATGGAACAACGCCGCACGACGTTTGTTCTCAAACGCGGTCAGTATGACCAGCCGGGGGAACAAGTCAGTCCCGGGACCCCTGGTTTCCTGCATCCACTTGCGGCGGGCGCACGCCCTGATCGCCTCGGTCTGGCCCGTTGGATTATCGATCCACGGAATCCGTTGACCAGTCGCGTTACGGTGAACCGGTTTTGGCAAATGCTGTACGGTTCAGGACTCGTGGTTTCGGCGGAAGATTTTGGCACCCAGGGCCAGTTGCCGACGCATCCAAAGCTGCTCGATTGGCTGGCAGTGGAGTTTGTGGAATCGGGGTGGGACATCAAGCAGATCATATCCCGTATGACGACGTCCTCGACGTACCGCCAGTCTTCCGTCGTGTCTTCCCGATTACAGCAGATGGATCCCTCAAATCGGCTGTTGGCACGCGGCTCCCGATATCGGATGCCGGCTGAGCTGATTCGTGACAATGCCCTGGCAGTCAGTGGCCTGCTGGTGGGTCGGATTGGTGGTGCGAGTGTCAAGCCGTATCAACCGCAGGGGCTCTGGCTGGAAACGTCCAATCGCCCTTATCAGCAGGACGCGGGAGCCAATCTGTATCGTCGCAGTATGTATGTCTATTGGAAGCGTTCTGTTCCACCGCCGACGCTGTTTTCCATTGATGCGCCGACCAGGGAAGTCTGCATCGTGCGTCGCCAGCGAACGAATACCCCGTTGATGGCCTTGGTGCTACTCAATGATCCGACGTTTGTCGAGGCCGCGCGCCAGTTGGCCCAGCGCAGCCTCGAATTGCATCCGCATGACATGGGTGCCGGGATCGACGACATGTTCGCGCGCGCGACCAGCCGTCTGCCTCGCCTGCGCGAGCGTCAAGTACTCAGGGAAATGTATCAGCAGCAGTATGCGATCTATCAGAAAGATCCAGCGGCCGCTGCGGCATTGCTGGCGATTGGTGAGTCCGCGGCCGGTGGTACGCTTGATGCCGCGCGCCATGCCGCTTTGACCATGCTGGCCAATACGATCTTGAATTTGGACGAGACGATGACCCGAGAATAGAGCCGGCGCCAGAAAATGTGCCACGGTGCCGAAAACCGAGTGAGTTGGCTTCCCGGGAACTGGTGCCAACGCCAGACGCGAATCGTTATGACCCGTCTCGAGCAGGCAGGATAAAGCGATGCGAAGTGAGAATACGATGTCGACCATTTGGACACGTCGCGGTTTATTAGGCCAGGCGGCTGGAGGATTGGGGGCAGCTGCGCTCGCTCAGCTGTGGGACGGCTCTGCGGCGGCGCAGACGCCGAGCATCTCCCGTCCCCACGGGTTAGGCGGCCTGCCGCATTTTGCGCCTGCGGCCAAACGTGTCATTTACCTTTTCCAGTCAGGCGGCCCTTCCCACCTGGAGTTGTACGATCACAAACCAAAGTTGCATTCACTGGCGGGCACGGACCTGCCCGATTCGGTGCGCCAGGGACAGCGACTGACCGAGATGACCCACAAGCAGGCTGCCTTCCCGATCGCACCATCGCGATTGAAATTTTCCCAGCACGGCGAATCGGGCGCGTGGATCAGCGAGTCTCTCCCGCACATCGGAAGTGTCGCGGATGAAATTTCGATTGTACGCTCGACCTACACCGAGGCCATCAACCATGATCCGGCGATTACTTACATTAACACCGGCTCCCAGCAACTCGGAAAACCCAGTCTTGGATCGTGGCTCAGTTATGGTTTGGGAAGCGAAAATCGTGATTTGCCGGCCTACGTCGTACTGATTTCTCAAGGGACCGGTCGGCCCGGCGGACAACCTTTGTTTTCGCGGTTGTGGAGTAGTGGTTTCCTGCCTTCGAATCATCAGGGCGTGCGATTTCGCAGTGGCAGTGACCCCGTCCTGTTCCTGCAGAATCCGAGCGGCGTCAGTCAGGACGGACGTCGTCGTATGCTGTCTGGACTACAACGGCTCAATCGTCTGAAAGGTGAACTGGCTGGTGATCCTGAAATTGAAACGCGGATTGCGCAGTACGAAATGGCGTTTCGCATGCAGACTTCGGTGCCGGACCTGGTCGACATGCGTACTGAGACGGCTGAGACGATCAAAGCATACGGGGAAAACGCGC
>CAZITS010000312.1:0-6581 GCA_964542185.1 uncultured Pirellulaceae bacterium | reverse complement strand
TGACCGATCGGTTTGACGGTAAACGGTTTAATGCACCCAACGATCTGTGTCTCGATCGACGCGGACGCATCTACTTTACAGACCCCCGTTATCTAGGCGAGGAGCCACGCGAACTAGAACACCGAGCGGTGTACCGGATCAACCGGACCGGACGGATTGTCGAGGTGACACGGGCCGTATCCAAGCCAAATGGGATCGCTTTAAGCCCCGATGGCCGCACCCTGTATGTTGCAGACCACGACAACGGCACGGACAAAATCGATCCCACGCAGCCGCCACCCAAGCAGGGCGCCATGAAAATCCACGCCTTCACAATGGGCCTTTTAGGACAGGCTCGAAACCACCGCGTTCTCATCGATTTCAAAGAAAAGAAGGGCTGCGATGGAATGTGTGTTGACGCCAATGGCAACATCTACCTGACGATCCGGGATGCGGGTCGTCCCGGCGTAATGGTCCTCAATCCTGCGGGCGAAGAAATCGGGTTCATCCCCACCGGACCTGCGGGCCAGTCCGCGGAAGACCCCGACAACCCACCAGTTGGCTTGCCCAGTAACGTCGAGTTTGGCATCGGTGAAGAACAACAGACACTGTATATCACCGTTGACACCAGCCTCTATCGAATTGCGCTGAAGGCGCGCGGATTCCACGTCCAGTATTAGGGCTGACGTGGGGCCGGGAGATGCCCAGGCCACGCCGCAGGCCGGACCTGGCAGAAGGTAAACAACCCATTATCGGATTGTGCCGGTCAGAGATCTTCAGGCCAGCAGCGCGGACTGGTTTACCATCACAGGCAGCATGTAGCCGACCCAGGTTGTCGTAGATCTGTGCTGCGCTGGAAATTTCGAACAGGTGCATGACCGTTACACCAGGTCATCTGGTGTAACGGGCTCACCTGTGGGGTACGCGCCCAAGCGATCACTGACACCGTGGACATCACCAGCGCGAATTCCGCCACCGACCAGGGCCTGCAACAGAGCACGGCGAGATGAATGATTCGAAAGTGTGCTGGACCGAGTCACACTGCGTTATTGTGGAACTCGCCAGGACCACCGTCATCAAAATTACAATTCCGTTTCCCAAGCCAGGCAGCGTTCCACTGCACGTTGCCAGCGTGCCAAAGCACGCTGGTTGACCGAACCGGTGCCGGCGGGCTGGAAGTCACGGTCAAGCACCCAGTTTTTCTCCACATCGGCCTGGTCCTGCCAGTAACCGACCGCCAAACCGGCGAGGTAGGCGGCACCTAAGGCAGTGGTTTCGGCAACGACAGGTCGGCGAACCGTAGCGCCCAGTAAATCCGCCTGGAACTGCATAAGACCGTCATTCACCGCAGCGCCTCCATCGACTTTCAGTTCCGTCAAGTCGATCCCCGCATCTTCACGCATGGCTTGCAGGAGATCGTGAGACTGGAACGCGATCGCTTCCAACGCAGCCCGCGCTACGTGCCCTGCAGTCGTTCCGCGTGTAATACCAAGAATCCCACCGCGCGCCGCAGGATCCCAGTGCGGCGCACCCAATCCCACGAAGGCAGGCACAACCACCACACCTTCTGAATCTTCAACCGAAGCAGCCAGGGCCTCGACCGCCCCCGAATGCTCAATGAGTCCCAGACCATCCCGCAACCACTGTACAACAGCGCCACCGATGAAGACCGACCCCTCCAAGCAGTAGACAATCTCATCTCGCAATCCCCATCCGATCGTCGTCAGCAGTTGATTTTCAGACTGAACTGGTTGCGATCCCGTATTCAGCAACAAGAAACATCCCGTACCGTAGGTGTTCTTGGCACTACCCGCTGCAAAGCAGGCCTGCCCAAAGGTGGCTGCCTGCTGGTCACCTGCACAACCGGCAATCGGAATTGCTTCACCTAACCACTGTGGATCGGTCCGGCCATAGACCTCACTGGAAGGCGCAACTTGTGGCAGCATCGCGCGGGGGATATCAAGGATTTTCAGCAGTTCGTCATCCCAATCCAGACTGTGGATGTTGTAGATCAGGGTTCGGCTGGCGTTGCTGTAATCAGTGACATGCAATTTCCCACCGCTAAGCCGCCAGATCAAGAATGTATCAACCGTCCCGAACAAGATCTCACCGCGCTCGGCGCGCTGTCTGAGCCCCGCGTGCTGATCGAGCAAATACTTGATCTTGGTTCCGGAAAAGTACGCATCCAAGACAAGACCCGTTCTTTCACGAAACACAGAAGCCAGGCCATCTGCTTTAAGTTGCTCGCAAATGCCAGCCGTCACGCGACTCTGCCAGACAATCGCATGGCCTACAGGTTGTCCCGTGTCCCGATCCCACAGAATTGTCGTTTCACGCTGGTTCGCGATTCCAATCGCCGCGATCTCCGTTGCAGATACAGATCCCCGGGCCAGCGCTTCTCGCGCAACCGCCAGCTGGGATGACCAGATGTCATGGGGATCGTGCTCGACATGTCCTGGCGCAGGCAGGTACTGCTTGAATTCACGCTGGGCAGAACTCAATACACTGCCATCTCGGGTAAAGACGATAGCACGGCTGGAAGTCGTTCCCTGGTCAAGTGCGAGAATGTACTTTGTCATGTCCTACCCATACAGAAAAGGCGAATGCTACAAAACATGCTCCTTGATTATCGGATCGGTCTGAACGAAAAAGCAACACGACTGGCGTCACTCGCAGAATGCCTGGCGGCGGACTGTCGGCAGTTCGCCGCGCGAACGACACTTGTTTCCTGTATGATGATGCCATTGGGCATAAAATAGCGAGAACATGACGCACTCCAAACTTGACGCCGGAGCGCAGAAGCCGCGACGTAGCGTGCTGCCTTACATTCTGTTGGCAGCCATTCTGGTCGTCGGCGGGTATCTGGCCAGCGGACACAAGACGTGGACACTGGAATCCTGGCTACAGCGGGAGGGGCAGTTACGTCAATTGCACGCGGACCGGCCGCTGGCTGTCTACGGAACTGCTTTTTTACTCTATGTTGCCGTCACCGCATGTTCCCTGCCATTCGCCACGGTGCTGTCCTGCAGTTACGCCTGGCTACTCGGATTTGTACCGGCACTAATCCTGGTCAGTTTCGCTTCAACGTGCGGGGCCACGGTCGCTTTCCTGCTCTGTCGGTACCTGATCGGTAAACCGCTGCAGCAACGATTCTCCCACCGACTGGCAGGATTCAATCGTGCGCTGGCACGCGACGGAGCATGGTATCTGCTGACCCTGCGGCTGACTGCCGTGGTGCCCTTCTTCGTCGTCAACGCCGTTATGGGACTGACGCAGATTCGAGTCACAACCTTTTGGTGGGTCAGCCAGCTGGGGATGCTCCCCGGAACCTGCCTCTATATCTACGCCGGATCGTCCATGCCCCATCTGGATCAACTCGCCCAACAGGGTGTTCGGGGCGTTATCACGCCGCGAGTCTTCGTAGCCCTGGTTCTACTGGGCGTATTTCCGCTGGTCGTCAAGAAGTCGCTCGACTTGATTACCCGCCAGACGCGGGCAAACGCCACGGCGGATGAAACGCGCGGTCCGCTCTAAGTCGCACTTGAAGACGTGCAAACATACGGGCAGGCAATAGGCCATCACCAACCCAGGCTAGGCTTCGTCGCCAGCTTTCAGCCAAGGCATCAGGGTCGGTTCATAGCTGCAGATTTCTTCCGGTCGAAAATAGAGTCCAATCTCCCGCTGGGCAGCTTCATCCCCATCGGAAGCATGTACCAGATTCATCTGTCGGCTACTGCTCAGATCACCGCGAATGGTGCCCGCAGCCGCCTTGAGTCCGCTCGTGGCACCGACCATTTCACGAATCACACCGATCACTTCCAGCCCCTCGACCACCATGGCGACCACCGGTGCGCCGGTGATAAAAGCCTCCAAGCCGGGATAAAATGGCTTGTCAACATGTTCGGCGTAATGTTCTTTCGCCAGATCCGGCGTCACATGCATCATCTTCATCGCCAGGATATTGAGACCTTTTTCTTCGAAGCGACGGATCACCGCTCCCATCAAGCGTCGTTGCACACAATCGGGTTTCAGTAAAACGAGCGTACGTTCCATAACTTCCTGGCTCTCCAAGTGAAATACAATGCCTTGCGTTTCCGCACCACGGCGAAGCGAGTCACACAACCCGATCGCATCAAGCACTCGTCCGTTTTGTAGCGCGAGACAGAGGCCAACAGAGCGTCCCCTGTATCATTCCGTCCACGCGGCGCTACTGTCCAGCAGACGCATCAGTCTCGTGCGTCTCCGCATTCTCGCAGCGACTGCTACCGTCCATTGATTGCGAGGCGATCGGCTGATCGACACGTGTTACTTCAAACCCCATCTCTTTAATCATCTTGTAGTCTGCCTCTGGGATCTGGCCACGCGTCGTCAAATAGTCGCCGACAAAAATCGAGTTCGCCGCGTACAGCCCCAAAGATTGCAAACTTCCCAGATGCAATTCCCGGCCACCAGCGATCCGCAATTCGCATGCTGGATTTGCATATCGAAACATCGCCAGTGTCTTCAAACAATAACGAGGATTCAGTCGCTGCTGACCCGCCAGCGGTGTACCCTCAATCGGAATCAAAAAGTTAAGGGGAATAGAATCAACCGACAGTTCCCGCAGATTCAGCGCCATGGCAACCACGTCCTGATCCTGTTCTCCCATGCCAATGATTCCGCCGCTGCACAACTCCATACCCGCGTCGCGAACATGACCTAGCGTATCGAGCCGATCCTGATAGCCATGCGTCGTACAGATTTCGTCGTAGTACTGTTCACTGGTGTTGAGATTGTGGTTAACACGATCGACTCCACAGGCCTTCAAGCGCTGCGCCTGTTCCCTCGTCAGCAGGCCCAAACAGGCACAAATATTGAGATCAAATTGCTGTTTGATCTCGGGCACAATCGACTCCACTGCTGCAATCTCGCGATCACTCGGACCACGTGCTGAAATCACAATACAGTACGTTTTCGACTGCCGTTCATAAGCTTCACGAGCACCTGCCAGTAACCGTTCACGATCCAGCAGGTTGTATCGTGGAATTTCAGAGTTGGCGATTTTTGACTGGGAACAATAGCTGCAATCTTCCGGGCACAAACCACTTTTGGCATTCATCAGAAAATAGAGCTGAACCGATTTGCCAAAGAAATGCCGACGGATCCGAAATGCCCCGGCCAAAACCTCCAGCAACTGGTCATCTGGAGACTGCAATATGGTCAGCGCCTGGTCCTCGGTCAGCCGCTCGCCGGCAAGTATCCGCCCGGCAAGCTCCTGGTAGTCGAGTAGACCAGAATCGCTCAATTGGGACTGTTCGTGTATCAGTGACATGGGTTATCCGGGCACACCAAGGACGAAAAAAACAACGCTTTCATGACTGCTCTGTACGTTGCTACTGTTGGCAGACATGTCCCCAGGAGTCAGAATGATACCAGGGCGGTGTCCGACTCGTCGATGCCGCATGGCGCAGATTGTGTAGAGAACTTCTGTCAGGCAGTTCACTCTTGGCACAACACCTCATTCTAGTCGGCGCACTGGGACATGTAGGCCGTTTCGCATCCAGCGATGCGACACGCTATCCTCGCGGTACGCGCGTGGTCTGTCGCACCACACGTGGCCTGGAAATAGGCCGGGTGCTGTCCCCTGAAGAATCCGGATCAATCTCGGTTGACGGTAGCATATTGCGACGAGTGGGAATCGAAGATGATCTGATCCTGGCGCGTCTGCAACAAAGTCAATCCGAGGCCTACGAAGCGTGCGTGGAATTACTCGCAGCGCGAGGCCAGGACGTTGTCCTGATGGATGTCGAACATCTGTTTGATGGTCAATCGCTCTATTTTTATTTCCTCGGTAAAGTGCCTCCCGAGGTCGAAGCCCTGACTGAAGAGCTGGCCCAAACTTATGCAGCCCAAGTGCGTTTTGAACAATTTTCCGAATTACTCACCCACGGCTGTGGACCCGGCTGTGGAACGGAAGAGGCGAGTGGTGGCTGTCAAGAGAATGGTTGTTCCACCTGCGCGATGCGGGGCGCATGTCAAACAACGACTCCTGCCTAGACTTGATGGCGCGGATTCCGAACCGCCGCCACTGCGGTTACAGCGACGACCCGGACTCTCCATTGCCACCCACGTTTTTCCACCAGCCAGATTGGTCCAGGTCGACACGGGTGTGAATTCGCATGGTCCTGAAAATCCGCTGCCCCGGTTGCGGCTACACTCTGCGTTTCGCCGACGAGCAGGCGGGTCAATTGGTTCGCTGCTTCAACTGCGAAACCGAATCGACACTCCCCACCCACTCAACAGACGAGCGGAAAGACAATCGTATTGATGCAAAGTCAATACCGATAGCAATCGCAGACGCCTGGTACTTGCGGAATGCTGCAGGCGAACAGTACGGCCCGGTACCCAAGTCGCAAATTGTGGAGTGGGCCAACGAAAGACGGATCGATGGCACCTTCGAAATTCGCCAAGCTGAAGGCAAGTGGCAACCCGCCAGTCAGCTGCTTGATGCGTTCCCTCGAAAGGAAACACGGGGCCGCAAAGGTCAACACGGTCAACAGCACGCAGAACGAGTCAGTTTGAGACGTTTGACATGAAGCCAGACGCGCCGAGCGATCTTCGTG
>CAZITS010000311.1:0-6600 GCA_964542185.1 uncultured Pirellulaceae bacterium | reverse complement strand
TGGCACTACGGGTACGGCGCCTACAACGCGCAATCCCAGCGGGTGGCTGGCTTCTCGCCGCTGCCGCATTTCAGTGGCTCGTCATGGCGCGGCGGCGAGGCATATCCAGATGCCCGACTCGGCTGGGTCCAACTGACCGCGGAAGGCGGCCACCCTGGCAACACGTCCAGCCACGCCAGCGTACGACGCTGGACGGCCCCCAGACCAATGCGTCTTTCCATCGCATCACGCCTGGTGCACGAACCTGCTCAGGGCGATGGAATCCGGGCCCTGATCATCAGCTCACGAGCTGGACTCCTCGCCCAGACGGTCCTCCACCAGGATGCGATCGATCTCAATGTCACGGCGCGGCAGGTAGCGGCCGGTGAGACCATTGACTTTGTGGTCGACATTCGCGAAACCCTGAACTACGACCAGTATCTCTGGTCGGCCACGCTACAAGATCAGACAAACGCCACCGCTGCCCAGGCGGCTCCCGCAACGTGGAACTCACGAGCTGATTTTACCCCCTCACAGCGAGCCTACCTCGATGCCTGGGAACAGCTCGCACAAGCGTTACTCTGCTCCAACGAATTTATGTTCGTCGATTGAGGATTCCCGGATGCCCTCCCTGCCTCCCAGAACGTACCCCCTGTCTCGCCGGGATCTGTTACGCCGCTCCGGCATGGGGCTGGGTACGGTTGGCCTGGCGGGACTACTCGCCCAGGATGGCCTGCTGGCAGCGCCGCGCGTCAACCAGAACAACCTGTTGACACCGCGACAACCGCATTTCCCAGCCCGTGCCAAACGCGTTATTCATTTCTTCCTCAACGGCGGCCCCTCACATGTTGACACCTTCGACCCGAAGCCCGCACTGACTCGTCAGGATGGCAAGCTACTGCAAAAGACGTTCACGACCGAACGTAAAACAGGAGCCGCCTTTGCTTCCCCCTTCCGATTCCGTCGATACGGGGAATCGGGTATCGAAGTCAGTGAGCTCTTTGCCCGCACCGCGGAACATGCTGACGACATCGCGGTGATCCGTTCGATGTACGCACAGGTCCCGAATCACGAACCCTCTTTGATGCTGATGAATTGTGGCGACTCGTTGCAGGCCCGGCCCAGCTTCGGAGCCTGGACACTGTACGGATTGGGGACCGAAAACGAAAACCTGCCGGGGTTCATCGCGATGTGTCCAGGAGGCTTGCCAATCAAGGACAGCGAGAACTGGCAGGCCGCCTTTTTGCCGGGAGCCTACCAGGGTACCTACATCGATCCGTCCAAAAAGAAACTCAGCGAGTTGATCGCTAACATCGAACCTCGGCACATTACGGCCGTTGATCAGCGTCGCCAACTCGACCTGGTAGCGCGCTGGAATGCGCGTCATCGAGCAGCGCGGCACGATGCCCGGCTGGACGCCCGGATCCACTCCTACGAATTGGCTTTCGGAATGCAGCAGGACGCCAGCGAGGCCTTCGATATCTCGCGTGAACCCGCCCACATCCGCCAACTGTACGGCGACGGTGTACACGCGCGACAAACCTTGATGGCGCGACGCCTGCTCGAACGGGGAGTTCGTTTCGTCCAGCTCTGGCACGGTGCCGGTCAACCCTGGGACAACCACACCCAAATCAAGATCAACCACCAGAAACTGGCGGCAGAAATCGACCAGCCGATCGCAGCGTTACTCACCGACCTCAAACAACGTGGCATGCTTGACGATACGATCGTCCTATGGGGTGGCGAGTTCGGCCGCACCCCGACAGTCGAACTGGCGGGCGACGGAAAGTCTCAACTAGGCCGCGACCACAATCACTACGGCTTTTCGGTATGGCTGGCCGGCGGAGGCATCCGCGGAGGCACGGTCTACGGTGCAACCGACGAGTTCGGGTTCGCCGCGCAACAAAATCCAACCAGTGCGCACGACCTGCACGCCACCATGCTGCACTTGCTTGGCCTGGACCATGAGGCGCTCACCTACCGCTACGCCGGTCGCGATTTCCGTCTGACCGACGTCCATGGTGAAATCATTCGGGACATCATCGCCTGAACCCGCGCTGCGTGCCCGACCACCAAGAGCACCCAAGGCCACCGCTTCAGAGGAAAGCCGAACACTGGCTTCCCACGACGGTTGACAAAGCCCGACCGGGCCCCAGTGGCAGCAGCGCCCGCTATCGAAAACGAAAGGCAAACAGGTCCGCGTCCTGGAGTACGAAACGCAGACGCAGGGGAGTCCCCGCGAGGTGCTTTACGCTGGCACCATCTTTCCACGTCACCGGGCGTTCAATCTCATCGCCAAAGATTTCAAAGCAATCGGCCAATCCATAGCCCGCCATGGCCTTCCCGTGCACATCCTGGATTTCCACACGGACACTGCCTGCAGCCGAAGTCGAGTAGTTAATCTGAAGTTGACTGCCGTCGAACACGATGGGCCGCGTCACCAATTCACCACCCGCAAATGGGGCTCGGACCGATGCAAACCCATCAACGCGGAACGAGTAGCGGCGGAACTTTTGACTTTTTCCTATCCAGTAGCCTTCGATGGCGTAAATGGACAGTTCGTCAGGAGACTCCGGCAAGTCGGATTTCGTCGGCAACAGGCCCCACGAAATCAGGTTGTCACCATAAGTCCAGGAGTCTCTGCGCGCAGGCCCCGGCCGCAAAATGGCTTCATCCCAGCGTTTGAAAGTCCGTCCATCACGACTCGTCATCAACAAACTATCGGTGACCACACTGCCGTAACGTGGAGACGCATTGGCCCGCGCTCGACGTTCTTCCAGCCCGGGCAATTGGCCTGTGGAATGGACCCACCCGCGGTCAATGTAGCGCATTGGAAAACCCAGGAAGATGTGGGGCGCGCGGGCATAAGGCGCGACCTGATTGGTATAGAGATGCACGTCTTGAGAGCCGGTGTACTTCAGCCACTCACCCTTTGTCCAGTGAATGAAATCGTCAGACGTGGCGGTCTTGATGCCGCGAATACCGCTCCCTGGCAGGCCCTGGTAAAAGTCACGAAAGTAGGCCCGATACTCACCGCGCACCGAGTCCCAGAAGGCCAGATTCTCAGAATCAAAATAACCGTCGGTGATGACCAGCTTGTCCGTTAGCGGTTTGAAGTGAAAGCCATCTGCAGATTTGAGTACATGCAGTCCTACAACACCCTTGGCGGCCGATCGCACCAGGGCCTTGTAGCGGGCATCAGGAGGGCAACTGGGATTCGCATCCATCAGGACGGTCGTGTGCCCGGGGTCAATGGCGACCCCGTCCAGGTTACCGCTCTGCAGGACAATGTTGTTCGCTTTGGAACCGGCAAATTCCACCAGATTCAGTTTCGGTCTGGTGAAATGAATGCCGTCGACACTCTCGGCGTAACACAGATGTCGGCCGTGCGGCAGCTCAATGCGGCCTTCTCGATTCACGTATTGGCCCGCGGTGTAATACATGCGAAATCGTTCGCCGTCATGAAACAACGAACTGTAGAGACACGCATTGCCTTCCCAGGGAGCATCGGTGACGAGCACGACATTGCGACGTACCGGCTTATGTAACTGAATCCGCAACGACTCTGTCATCGACTCAATCAGGTAGCCATCAATCATCAGCTCCCGACGCGAACCGATATGGATTGGATCTTCCGCCAGTGCCGCGGACATACCCAGCGGGCCCCCAAACAACAATGCAACCAGAAGCAACGCCACAACAACGGTTTTCATAATGTCACTGGCCATAGTCCACTTCGCCTTGTTTGATTAGCAATCTGCAACAGAATGCGCATGAACGGGCTGCTGTTTCCAAACGCACATCCAGTTTAGCCAGACAACCCAGAATCGCCACAAGGGCGTCTCTGCCAAACACCGACCCCAGGTGGGTAAATCTTTGCGAGCTGGCCACGGCGCAACCGGGCCGTTCGGATGAGCTCTGACGATGGGCCCACCTGGGCGATCTCCAGCACAGTGCCTCCAGGCCCCTGTATACCGCCTGCAGCGCCTGAGCCTTCTCTGCCAAATCGGGGTTGTGAAATTGCCTGCCAGCGATTGTCGATCCGCAAGACGCGCTATAACGTCCCTGGATGAGTTTACCCCCGTTCAAGGATTCAGGTCATATGCAACGTCCGGTCAGGAATCAACTTATTGCACTGCTGGCCGCCTCACTGGCATTCAGCACCACAGTCGACGCGGCTGATTCAGGTCAGTTTCGCGGTCCGCGAGGAAACTCGAACTGGCCCGCGCTGGAACACCCCCAGGAATGGAACACGACGACCAATATCGCCTGGAAAACGGAAATTCCTGGCGGAGGCTGGTCGTCACCAGTAATTGCCGGTGATCGCGTCTTCGTGACAACTGCGGTCGGCAACGGCCAACTTCGCCCCAAAAGTTTCGCGCAAGGGGTCGCCTCAATGGGGAGATTCTTTCGCAATGCCCGCAGGTCGATTGGCGAAATCAGCTACGAAGTCCACTGCCTGCGGCTCAGTAATGGCAAACCGATCTGGAAAAAACAGATCATCAAGGCTGCACCACCGCACCGAGTTCATCCATCCAACACCTACGCAACCGAGTCTCCTGTCGCTGCTGACAACCGCATTTTTGCTTACTTCGCTACGATTGGTATCGTCGCCTGCCTGGACCACAACGGAACCGAGATCTGGCGGAGTGACGTCGGCACCTACTCGACTTCGAGCGGGTTCGGCACCGGCAGCGCACTCGCTTACGAAGAGGGCAAACTCTTCCTGCAATGCGATAACCAGGAAGCGTCTTTCGTGCTGGCCATCGATGCCGAAAACGGCGAGGCGCTCTGGCGGGCTGACCGATCGAGTCGTACCTGCTGGAGCTCTCCACTGGTCTGGAAAAACCATCTACGAACGGAACTCGTCATCTGCGGCTCAGGCGATGTCATCGGCTATGCGCTCGATTCGGGAAAAGTGCTCTGGCGTCTAAGCGGAGTTGGCGGTTCCTTCAGCGCGTCACCCGCGTCGGACACCAAACGCATCTACGTCGGCAACAGCGGCCCAGGCCGTAGCGGACCGCTACTGGCCTTGAACGCCGGCGCTGAAGGCACTCTTTCTGCCAACAGCCCCAAGTCTGATCGCGGCATCGCGTGGCTACAGCAACGTTCCGGCCCCGGGCTGGCTTCACCTGTTTCCGACGGCCAAATGCTCTACGTAACCGGACGCGGTATTCTCACCGCCTATGAGGCAGAAACCGGTAAACGCGTCTATCGAAAACGCCTGCAGGGAACGTCCAACGTGGCTGCTTCACCCTGGATTGCCGGTAACCAGCTATTTATCCTCGGCGAAGGTGGCGGTACCAGTGTCATCCGCACCGGACCCGATTTTGAATTATTACGTAGCAACCCTGTGGAGGGACTGTTCTGGTCCACCCCCTCCATCGCCGGCAAGCACCTGCTTCTCCGCAGCTCCGACTCTGTCTACTGCATCCGTGCCAGGTGACAAACGCGGTTTGATCACCACACACCTTGCGCCAGCATGGCGATAGCCCACTTGTTGCTTTGTGGCATGTACTTCCACGCATCAGCCCGTGAGCGTGTAGCAGTCCGCCGCCACGTCTGTGCCATTCATCGAGCGACCAGGAAATAGCCAGTCCGGCCCGGCGCGCAGTGAAGCTGTTCCAGGCAGACGACACGCGACTGGTCTGCTCACAGCATTCCTCTCGGTCGCTGCTGAGTAAACAGGCACAACGCTGCTCGCAAGTTGCGCAGCAGGTCATACGCACGTGATGACGGATACACAGCATGCCAGCGGGAAACACGCAATTGTCAAATATTTTCACGCAGCCACAATAGCTGTGGCACGCATTTTGCAAAGCATCATTACTGTTCGCGAACACTGCGGACATGGGCTGAAGAGTGAGTTGAGATCGATGCACCCGAAGACTCGGGATGCTACAGCGATCTCGCTTAAGGCGGGCTTCGGCATGAAGCCGTATTGGCGTCGAGAACTCGACGCGCGCAGCAATCCCCTGCGCAATTACCTTGCCCTCCTTCCTCACTCTCAGACCGCATCCATGGAAATTCGCCACAAGGCCACTGTGCTGTGGGCCGACTTCTTCAAGTTGCAGATGCCCCAGATTCGTGCGTTCCACATGTCATGGTTCGCATTCTTTCTCTGTTTCTTCGCGTGGTTTGGCATCGCACCGTTGATGACCGTCGTTCGTGAAGACCTGAATCTAACACAGTCACAAATCGGCTGGAGCATCATTGCCTCTGTGGCCATTACCGTGCTCGCAAGGCTTTTCATTGGCTGGCTGTGTGATCGTATCGGTCCACGTTTAGCCTATACCTGGCTGCTAATTCTCGGTTCTCTGCCGGTCATGTCCATTGGCCTGGCGACCAATGCCTGGACCTTTATTCTCGCGAGGTTGCTCATCGGCATGATTGGTGCCGCGTTTGTGGTCACGCAATACCACACGTCAATCATGTTTGCACCCAACATCATTGGTACCGCCAACGCGACCAGTGCCGGCTGGGGCAACCTGGGCGGTGGTGTTACGCAATGTGCCATGCCCGTCGTCTTTGCCACGATGGTCGGGGTTTTCGGCCTTGGTACCGCTTGGGGATGGCGTGTTTCCATGCTGCTGGCTGGTCTGGTCTGTCTGCTGACGGGGA
>CAZITS010000310.1:0-6600 GCA_964542185.1 uncultured Pirellulaceae bacterium | reverse complement strand
TGGTGAATCGCCTCAAAAGCGAGCATCCTGACCAGGAAATCCATTTTCTTTCCCCGATCGTCTGTATGTGTGCCACGATGCATCGCATCGATTTGGCGCACCTCTGTTGGAGTCTGGAAAATTTGCTGGCGGGACATCCGGTCAACAAAATTCTCGTTGATGATGAGACTGCCCGCTGGGCTCGTGTGTCACTTGAGCGGATGCTGCAAGTGCGATAGTGTCGCCTGCTCCGCTGCTGGGCAGCAGCGGATATGCCAGGTGCTGTGCACTGAAATCTGGTTTGCCGTCAGTTTGGCACAGCGACTACAATATCTTGCGTTGTGTAATCACGAAAAAATGTCGACCGTGGTTCCTGCGACGGCACCGAAGATGGACGGTAAGCTGTTAGTCTCGTTTCCGATTAACTGCACAAAGGCGATTTTATGGTTGTTTTTGCACTCCCTGCGCTGTCCAAGAGTCGGCTCTGCGCAAGCGGCTTTTGTCTGCTCATGCTGTCTGCTGCTGCAGGATTTGCCGCGAATCCGTCTCCATTGCGTCGCCCTATTGCCCTGGAACTAGCAGAAGACGGGAAGACGTTGTATGTCGCGAACTCGCGTAGTGGCAGCCTGTCAGTCATTGACCTCAATAGCGCTCGCGTGGTTCAGGAAATATCGCTGGGAAAAAGATTGAGCGATCTGGTTCGCGTTGACGGACAGCCGTGGTTTCTGGCCACCGACGAAGCGGCGGGTGAGTTGGTATTGCTCCAAGCCACTGGCCAGGATGTGACGATTCGGCAGAGATTGCCAGTCAGTCCTTACCCGGTGTCTGTGGTGGTCAGTCCGGATCAGAGTCGCTGTTATGTGACATCGATCTGGTCGCGTCGCCTCACGGTGATTGATTTGCCACTCGAGAACGACCAGGAGGCGAAAATAACGCACGTGGTTGATTTGCCTATCGCACCGCGATGCCAATTACTGGTTCGCGATGGAAGCAAGCTGATTATTGCCGATGCGTTTGGCGGCCGATTGGCCGTCTTGGACACTCAGCGTTTAGAGTTGATTGGAATTCGTGAATTTCCGGGCCACAACGTGCGTGGGTTAGGTGTCAACAACGACGGAAGTATGCTGCTGATTGCCCACCAGATGCTCAACGAGTTGGCGCACACGGTGCGCAACGATGTGCACTGGGGTTTGTTGATGTCGAATGACCTGCGTTGGCTCAAGTTGGACGCTGTCCTCGATCCGAAGGCAGATTTATATGGTGGTGCGCATATGCATCCGCTTGGTGAAGCGGGTAGCGCAACGGGTGATCCGGCTGGTTTGACGGTTGCCCAGGACGGGACAGTGGTCGTGGCTCTGGGTGGTGTCGGTGAAGTTGCCGTGGGGCAGGAAAAAGACTTCAGCCTGTATCGAATTCGAGTAGGCCGCCGTCCTACGGATGTGACAATCAATGACGCCGGTACGACTGCTTATGTGGTTAATACTTTTGGAGAGTCCGTGTCGGTTATTGATCTCGATGAGCGCGAGGCCAAGGGGAAAATTCGACTGGGTGATTTGCCGGATCCTGCAACACTATCCGAAGTTGATCGTGGGGAGCTGCTATTTTACGACGCGACGTTGTCACATGATGGCTGGATGAGTTGCCACAGTTGCCACACGGATGGACATACGAATGGGATGTTGAATGACAATTTTAGTGATGCGTCGTTTGGCGCGCCAAAACGTGTTCTCTCGTTGTTGGGAAGAACCGGTACCGAACCATTCGCCTGGAATGCGGAAGCGAAAGATCTGGTAACGCAAATTCGCAAGAGCATTACCAATACGCTGCAGTCCGATAATGAGCCCGATGAAGATCAGGTCGCGGCGTTGGCAGCCTATGTGCGAACGTTGCCAGGGCCGCCGTCGATTGATCGCTTGCGAGGGGTCGCGGATCCGGCTGCGATTGACCGTGGCGCCGAACAGTTTCGTTCACTTGGTTGTGTGCGTTGTCATCGCCCACCTACGTTTACGACTCCCCGAACGTATGACGTAGGGCTCGTCGATAAGCTAGGGAATAATCGCTTTAATCCCCCCACGTTGCGTGGTGTGGGGCAGCGTGGCCCCTATTTTCACGACAATCGGGCCGCCAGTCTGGAAGAGGTGTTTCGAAAACATCGTCACCAGCTCAAACGTGATCTCAAGGATGCGGAGTTATTTGACCTGCTGGCTTATCTGCGAAGTTTGTAAACCGGTGTATTTGTCGCACAGGGTTGCGCGGCTGAGTTAGTCACCAATGCTGGCCGACTTTTGTTCACCGGCGGAGGCCGCGGACATAATGGCCTGTCCTGCCAGTCGTCCGCTTGTCATTGCCCAGGCGATGTGCAGTCCGTGGCCAAAAAGTACCATTCCGGAGAGGCCGTTTTGACCGGCTGCGTACAATCCTGGAATAGGGGCACCTTGCTGGTCGAGAACTTGCATCCGCTGATCGAGACGTGCGCCACCTTCAGTCGTAGTGAAGTACGCTTTGGCGGGTCCTAGCAAGCACCAGGGCCCGTCCTGGAGCGGGGCTGTTCGTTGGGAGCGTCCGAAAGAGTCTCTGGCGTTGCCGCTGGCGAAGTGATTGTATTCCTCTAGTGTCTGTTGCACACGGTCGAGCGGAAGATTGTGCGGTTCCAGAACCGCTTTCAATGAATTCCCCAGTTGCGTGATGTCTGGACGCAGGCGATGGTAGTCGTGGACGTAGGCGTAGGCGATGTCAGGAGCAGTCGAAATAAAATGGGGCCAGTTGGAGAATTGGCGTACCCGCTGGCCATCAAGCAGGATATAGCCGATTTTGTCCGGTTGATTGGCCGTGGCGATTTCTCGATCGGGCCAGATGGTTTCATCGACAAATCGCTCTCCGCGCTGGTTGAGCAGAATAGCGCCGTGTTGAAAGAGGGTGTTTTCCGGATGTTGCCAGGTGACCAGCAACCGTTTGATCATTCGCCGCATTATCCAATTGGGCAACTTTCTGGCGATTTGCCCCATCAGTTTCGCGGGCCATCCTCGACTCGGTAACCACTGTTGGAAAGGTTGTTTGCTGGAAGGCACAAAACGCAGCTCCGGACCATAGGTTACGTCCATATTGACCAGTTCTGCCCCTGCCTGCTGGGCCAAACGCTGTCCATCACCTGTTGCGAACGGATTGATACCGTCAATTTCCCTGTATCGTTCGCCTTTGTATTGGGCGATCATCTCAGGATCGTTCGCATAGTCTCCTCCGGCGAGTATGACACCTCTGCGGGCGTGATACCGCTGGCTTTGCCCCTGCACAGTGGCCCGTACCCCGCTGATTCGTTCTTCTTGTTCGAGTAGTTCTTCGACCGTGGCATCGCACAGGAGGGTTCCGCCGCGATCTTGAAACGCAAGCTGTAGCGCAGCAATGTAGGCTTTGGCCCCGGGCACGACATTATGCATGCGGGGGACGCGGTTGGGGGGTTCTGGGCTGGGGCCGACGAAGCTCAGATCCAGATCGCAAAGCCATTCAAAGGTTCGGGGAGCCTGTTGCAGAAAGAAGTTGCGCATGGTGTCATTGTTGCGACATTCGATCTGGGGTTCGGCAAATTGTCCGGCGTCAATCGCATGGTCGGTAACTCGGTCTGCAATGCCCTGGGCTGCTTGCAGTGAGGTTTCTGCCGCTGTAAACGAGCCGACAGCAATGCCGGTTGTGCCCCCAGGCTGAGGCCGCTTTTCCAGGATCAGTACCTGGCCGCCATGTTGAGCTGCTGTCAGTCCGGCAGCGAGGCCGCTACCTCCCGCTCCAACCACAATCACGTCATAAGTTTTCACGTTTTATCGATGCTCCCTGATGAACCAGTGGGATGCTGAACGCAGTATCCGTTCGTTTTGCTCAACCTCTGGCGTCGTCAAACAGACGATTGAAACGGAGTCGATTTTCGTGAGTGTAGAAGTCGAATTGCTGTTTGAGCTCGGCTGGGCTATCCACGCCAAGCAGATCTGCCAGGCAATAGAGATCGAACTGCTTTTCGGGTAAATCGTGTCGCGCGCTGGCGTCCATCAAACGTAAGCCAGATTCGACACGGCGCAAGAATCGATAGGATTCATCGAAATAAGATGCGTCTTCCGTACCCAGCAAGTTGACGTCGCGGAGTTTCTCCAGGGCATCCAGAGTACCAGGTGCTAACAGGTGCGGAAACTTACTCGCAAAACGCAGTTGCAACATCTGGACGACGAATTCGATATCCATGGTTCCACCAGGACTGCGTTTGAGATTGTGTTGATCGGCAGATGCTTCAAGGCGCTGCCGATGCTGCCGTATCTCCTCGGCATGTGTGGACTGCCATGCTGACTTCAGGATGGTTTGTTGAACGAGATTCGCCGCTGCGGACCTGGCTTGAGTTGATCCGTATATCGGTCTGGCCTTGCAGATTGCCTGCCTCTCAGCGATGGTTGCCTTGCCACTGTCAAAGTACTGGGAAAAGTCTGCAAACGAGACGGCCAGAGCTCCTTGCGATCCTGTGGGACGCAGTCGCGTGTTGAGTTCATACAGACGCCCATAAGGTCCCCGTTGGGTAACCGCTTTGATGATGCGCTGTCCCAACAGGCTGAAGAAACGTTGGTTGGTGGTTTTGTCTCGACGTGATCTGCCTCGGTGAATACTCTGGCCATCCGCTTCGTACAAGAACACGAGGTCAAGGTCGCTGTGAAAATTAGGCTCTTGGCCTCCCAGTTTTCCCATGGCCAGAACCACGAGCTCGCAGATTTGCCCCTCGTTGGGATTGCCGAGTACGGTGGGTTCGCCGTGACGTTCAGTAAGACGGTAGTACTGGCGTTCTGTAATCTGTCCGAGGCACACTTCGGCAATATCCGAAAGCGCACGGTGTGTGTCTTTGACCGATTCTTTGCGGAGCAAGTCGCGGACTCCGACGCGCAGGTGATAGCTATCCTTGAAGCTGTGCAGCATTGGTTCGATATCGCTGGCACCCTGGCATAGCTCTGCCAGAGTGTGTTCAAGTGATTCCATTGATGGAAGACGGTCGACGAGCAGCGAGTCGAGTAGCTCGTCAATCATGCCCGGTTGTTTGGTAAGAATCCGAGACAGGTACCAACTTGAAGCACATAATCTGACGTAGAGCCGCAGCGACGCGGGATGGAAATTGAATAACTCCCAGAGCACACCTTTGCCCCCCAGCGAGTCACTGACATGACAGAGATTTTCGAGCGTCTGGTCAGGGTTTGGCGTGTCCGCGATCGCAGACAGTAATGGGTTCGCGATGGCAGCCAGGAAATGACGGCAACGCCGTGTTGAGAGAAAGGGAATACGTTCGGTGGAAAGATCGAGAAGTCGGGCACACGCACGCTGGGCATCCTGGAAACCATAGGGGCTCAATGTGGCTGCAATAGCCTCGGCGTCTGGCTTCGGATCCAAGACCAGGTCGTGTTCAGTTGCAGAATCTTGATCCTCCTCGAACGCTTCGTCGAGGAGGTGTTGCAAGATAGTGCGATTCTCTGCCAGCAATTGAAGCAGTTGTTTTTTCAGGGCGGACGTTTCGGACTGCGCCAACGGCAGCGTTTGGGTGAGGGCTGCCACCAGTCGGTCCAGATCATCCTTGCGATCGGGCAAACGACAAGAGTCGCTGTCGAACAAAATCTGCAGATGGTGCTCGACGGCGCGTAACAGGCTGTAATTATCGCGCAGGCATGATGTCTCATCGTGAGTGAGGCATTTCGCGGTTTCTAATTGATCGATTGCCTGGAGCGTATTGCGCACGCGCAAGATTGCGAAGGTACCTCCATTGAGGAGTTGCAGGAATTGCACTACCGATTCCAAGTCCTGGCTTCCGCCAGGGCTGGTTTGCAAGTCCGGGTTCGCGTCTGTAGGCCGTTGCAAGCGTTGCACGAGTCGTCGTTTGAGCGCCCGGATTCCGGTAATGTCGGCTCGATTCAGGTACCGGCGGAACACCCACGGTTGCAGTTCGTCCAGTAACTCATTGCCCAGCACGTGGTCTCCAGCGCTGACGCGAGCTTTGATGTAAGCCTGGCGTTCCCAGGTCCTGCCAGCGATGTCATAGTGGTGTAGCGATGCTTCCAGGCTATGTGCCCTGCGCTTGTTTTGTCCCGTTTGCTGGAGTTGCAGGCGTAGTAGTGGAACGGTGTTGTTCGAGTCACCGTCAATTAAAGAGATAAAGTTGCGTGCCAACTTCTCGAACCACTCGGAGGTCTCCAGTGGTTTTGTTCCGTCTGATTTACCATCACCGTCGCAGAGAAAGAGAATTTCCACCGGGTCGCTATAGCCGAGTTCTTCGCCTCCGAGTTTTCCGAAGCTGATCAAAGCGCACCGCGCGGGTGCGCCGGTTGCACGCAGCGGGCGACCACGTTGCCGTTCGAGTTGGAGCCAACTGTAACGTAGCGCTGCTTCACAGAGGGCGTCTGCCAGGTAAGCATTTTGCTGGATTACGGTGGGCAGTGAGAGGTTCCCCACCAGCTTGCCGTACACAATGCGGGCTTTTTCGCGATTGCGAAACCGCTCGAGCCTGGCAAATGCCAAGAGGTCGTCATCGTGAACTGTTTGCAATTCACTGGCGATTTCGTTGACCGCAGTCAAACGCTCCACGGCTTGTCCATCCGTCGGTCTCAAGAGGGC
>CAZITS010000309.1:0-6621 GCA_964542185.1 uncultured Pirellulaceae bacterium | reverse complement strand
CCGGTGATCTCCTGGGGCTACGCCCCGGAACACACTGGCTGTCCCTGGTCGACGAGGGCCTCCGCGCTAAATTCGCGATGCTCAGTGCCCAGCTGCTGTTGAAAATCAACGAAGAAGATCAAGCGTTCCCTTACATCGAGCGATTGACTGAATCACACCCGAAACTTGGAAAAGAACTAGTTGATGAATTCCTGCGTGTGTGGACGAATAATCACGACCCGAATGCGAACCGCAACAACACGGGTCGCTACATGTTCATGTACGGGTTTGAGCGCAAAGCCGAAAGTATTCCATTAACCCGATCAAAACAGGAGCGGAACCTGCAAGAACTCAGTCGACTCGTCGCTCGGCTCAAGACACTTCCCGTCAATTTGAACGAAGGTTTACTCGCCACTGCATTCACACGCTGCCACAGTTCTGCAGAGGTCTACCGCTTATCCGCCATTGAGAAGGTCTTTGGGAAACTTGGAGATCTAGAGCCTGGCACTTTGGCTGAGTTGGCACAGCAGATGCGAGCCAACTTGATTGGTGTATGGCGACAACCGGCGGTCCAAAAAGCAAAAAAAACTCGCCGCACGCAGCAGGACATTGAAGCAGAAGTTTTACGCGGCTACGAAGTCGCGCGAACCGTCGTCGAAAACGCACTGCAGCAACACCCGAAAAGCTGGGCATTACGACTGGCAAAAGCCTCGCTCGACCATGACGAAAACACCTACCTCAAGGAACTGAAACCCGATTCGAATTTCACCCAGCGTCGCGGCAATGCGTTTTCTGGATTCGTAGAAGCCGCCCGGCTTTACGCCGCCACCTTGCCAGGGCTTTCCCCGGAAGAAGAAACTTCGAAGGTTTATGAAATCTGGTTCTATGCGAGCCTGGGCGCCTGCGATTTAAACCAAATCACTGAACGCCAAACTGCTGACTTGAGCCAGGTCAAAAAGATCAAGGAGGCAATCACTGCGCTTGATAGCGAGGCCTCCACACGCCACCTTGCTTTATTCGCCAATACGCTTTTCACACGCATGAGTGCTGCCAAACCAGCCATCAAATTCCGCTACGTTCGCAGTGGCCTGGAAATTGTGGGGCAACACAAACAAGCAAGTGAAGCCCGCAAGATCTACGACTACTACAACGACCTGGTGACCGAGATCAAACTGGAAGCCAAAATCGACGGCAGTGATGTTGTTGGCCATTCTGAACCATTTGGTGTTTTTGTTGAATTACGCCATACACGGGAAATCGAACGGGAGTCCGGTGGTTTTGGGCGTTACTTGCAGAATCAACAAAATGGCAACAGTTTCTACTACAACTACGGTCGGCCACTGGCAAACTACCGCGACAAATTCGAAGAGGGAGTGCGTCAGGCGCTCGAGGAGCACTTTGAAGTCCTGTCGGTGACCTTCCAACATGAGGATGTCAACTCAAGAGCGCGCGCCGACGAGTACGGCTGGCGGGTGACCCCCTATGCCTACTTGTTGCTGCAGGCACGCGGCCCCGAAGCGGACACACTCCCAGGACTGCAACTGAATCTTGATTTCCTCGACACGTCCGGGTATGTCATCATCCCGATTGCCTCTACCGCTGTCCCGCTCGATGCCTCACCCAAACAGGGCAAACCGCGTCCCCTGGAACAGCTCTCCATCACCCAGACACTCGACGAGCGGCAAGCGGATGAAGGCAAACTTATCCTGGAGCTGAAAGCTGTGGGAAAGGGCCTGGTGCCGCAGTTCGAAGACCTGGTCGATCTTGACTCCGAAGGTTTCACGATCACAAACAGTCAAGATCAAGGACTCTCGGTGTCCGAGTTTGATTCTGAGAGTCGCGGATCTTCTCTGATCGTTTCAGAGCGGACCTGGATGATTACGCTCGCCGCAACAACCGACGCAGAAAACCGGCCCCAGACCTTTTCTTTTGCTCAATCGAAAACCGACGACGCAAAAGTGGTCTATCAGCGATTCGCAGACGCAGACCTGGTCAGCGTCGAAAACACTGTTGCCCTCGAACAAAATTACGGTCACTCTGGTTATCGCTGGTATTTTGGTGCCACCATTATCAGTGCTTCTCTATTAGTCATCGCCGGATCACTTGTCGTGTTCATGAAAAAACGTGACGTACACGCTGCAGAGCCTTCGATTGCAATGCCCTCTGAAGTTAATGCATTTACAGTCCTCGGACTGCTCAAACAAATTCGAGCACAGCACACTGCCGACAGTGCTCCCGGCCGAGAATTAGCACATGCAATCGCCAACCTGGAAGTTGAATTCTTCTCAAAACAGGCATCCAGTCCATCAGACCTCGAAGCACTAGCAAAAAGCTGGATACAACGAACGGCTTGATTTCCAATTGTGCTACGGCCTCTCTCAATACTGAATACCCGGCAATCCAAGTCTATGGAAACACCGCAGATCGAACAGCTTCGCACGGCTTGCAATCGTGACTGTCCCGACGCCTGCGGTCTCGTTGCCGAGATTCAGAACGGCAAGGTCGTCCGACTGAAAGGAGATCCGGACCACCCAGTCACACAGGGTTTTCTCTGCCATCGCACGAGCCGCTTTCTCGACCGCCAATACGATCCGGACCGCATCGTCACACCACTTGTTCGTCAAGGATCTGAGTTCCACCCGATCGGTTGGGAGGAGGCGCTCGGACGCATCGCCAAGAAATTACTGCAAGTGCGTCAGGAATCGGGACCGACCTCAATCCTGTACTATCGTTCGGCCGGTTCGATGGGGCTGATGAAACACGTTACAGACGCCTTCTTTGAACGATTCGGTCCGGTCACGATCAAATCTGGAGATGTCTGTTCTGGAGCGGGCGACGCTGCCCAAATGCTCGACTTTGGGGATGAAGATTCCCACGACATATTTGATCTCGACCACAGCCAGACCATCATCCTGTGGGGCAAGAACGTCTACGTAAGCCAGGTGCATCTTCTGCCCATACTGAAACGCGCAAGAGCGCGTGGCGCCCAGTTTACGCTGATTGATCCGGTATGGCAGCAAACAGCACAACTCTGCGACCGGTTCATTCAACCACGTCCTGGTGGGGATAGCGCTCTGGCACTCGGTACTGCCCGAATTCTGTTTGAGAACCAGTGGTACGATAGCAACGCGGGATCGTATTGTGACCACTTGGAACAATTCCAGGAGCTGGCCTACAGTCGCAACCTGGAAACATGGGCAACGTTAGCTGATGTCTCCGTGGCGGATCTCGAACATCTGGCTTCGTCTTACACGCAGCAACCTGCAGCGACGC
Organism: uncultured Pirellulaceae bacterium; assembly: GCA_964542185.1. GTDB lineage: Bacteria > Planctomycetota > Planctomycetia > Pirellulales > Pirellulaceae > UBA9264. The sequence continues at coordinate 3,369 of CAZITS010000309.1, read as the reverse complement.
TGATTGGTTGGGGACTGCAAAGAAGGCGAAACGGTTCCGCCACGGTGCGAACCATCGACGCACTGGCCAGCGTTTCAGGAAATCTCGGCATCCCTGGTGGAGGTATTTCCTACTGCTGCAAGAGACGCGGTGCTTTCGATCTGTCCTTTACTACCGGTCTTGATCAACCTGCCAGGGCAATTCCAGAACCACTCCTGGGACCCGGAATCTTTGCCGCCCAGGATCCGCCAATTCGCGTCGCTTGGGTGAGTGGCGGCAACCCCGTTGCCATGCTTCCCGAATCCGACCGGATCGCCGAAGGCCTGCAAACGCGTGAAATGACAGTCGTTGTCGATTCGTTCATGACCGATACAGCTCGCTGCGCCGATATCATCCTGCCAACTACAACGATGCTTGAGGAAGACGATTTACTGGGTGCCTATGGTCATCACTGGCTGATCGAGTCTCGCCCCGTAACACCAGCGCCTGACGGGGTCAAATCAGACTATGAGATCACGCAGGACCTCGCCCGCCGTGTCGGCCTGGCCAAAGACTTCTCTGAAGATGTCGACACCTGGAAGCGTCGCATGCTGCAAGGCGTCTCTGCAGAAGGCGTTTCCCTGGACAAACTCAGGCAAGGGCCCGTGCGCAACCCACTGGCTGGGCAAGTCATGTATCCCGACCGGAAGTTCCCAACGCCAACCGGACGGGTCAACCTGGTCACGGACGTTACAGCAGCTCCGCCTCCTACGACCAAATTGCGACCGCTACTCTTGATGGCGTTGTCCAATCACGATTCGCAGGCTTCACAATGGGTCAACGGTACCCGCACTGGCCCCGCGATCGCACGCGTTCATCCTGCGGCATCTCAGCCCTTTGTTGATGGCGGTCTTGCTATTGTTGAATCTGAATTGAGTCAAATGACCGTACGGCTTGAATTTGATGATAGACAACGTGAAGACGTCCTGCTGCTTCCTAAGGGAGGCTGGCTCTCGGACGGCTGCTGCGCCAATGCACTTATCCCTGGTGAAATGACTGATGATGGGGGGTGTGCTGTGTTCTACGACACACCAGTGCGGCTGCTGCCACTGCCAGCGGATCACCCCAGCCATTAACACTTTTTTGGCCAGCGCCAACCGTTTCTCCTCTTGCGGCCATGAAACCAATGCGGTTTCCCCCATCGTGAGGCTGCACTTCTATTGACGCTGCGTTTCTGTCATCCGTATACTCCGCCCGCCAATTTGGCAAACACCATCACGCCGACAAACGAACCCATCCCAGCGTAGCTCGCCACCCGAACGAGACCGCGGATGCTTTTCTTTTTTCGGTGGGCTCGCCGCGCACGGAGAATGCAGAAATGAAACGGGAAAACCCCAAGTCCCAGCGGGTTCACAAGAATACCTGGAAAATGCGTGCCTCACTGGTCATTGGCGGTTTTGCGATCCTGGCCGCTAGTTTCGCAATTCGTTCCCTGACCAGCACCGACCCAGTAGTTGCCCAAGGACGCCAAAACGCATCGTCCCGGACGCGACGTACACCAGCCAGGCCCAGTCAATCCGTACCCGCCAAAACCGCAACGCCAGCTCGCGTGGGAAATGTTGCAGCCACTGTCAACTCCCAGACCATTACGCGTCAGCAACTGGCGAATGAGTGCCTGCGGCGGTACGGCCCTGAGGTGTTGGAAGAACTTATCAACAAACATGTTCTGCTTCAGGCATGCCAGCAGCGAAACCTGATCATCACGGAAAAACAAGTGGACGCTGCCATTACTCGTTTCGCAGCGCGCTTTGGCCTGCCAACCAGTCAATGGCTGAATGTCATGAAAGAACGGCGCAACATGACTCCTGACCAGTATCGCCGTGACGTTATCTGGCCGATGCTGGCGCTGAAGGCACTGGCTGCCAAACGCGTTGTGGTGACTCCACAGGATCTACAACGCGCACTGGAATCTGAATTCGGCCCCAAAGTCAAAGCACGCGTGATTACCGTTGGAACGAAAACCAAGGCTACCCAGGTGCACCAGCAGGTGACCTCCAAACCCGAGGACTTCGGCCGCCTGGCAAGACAATTCTCAGACGATCCCAGTGGTAGTTCTCAAGGCGTGATCCCGGCAATTCGCAAACACGTTGGGAATCCCGACCTGGAGCGCGTCGCGTTTTCACTCCGCGAGACTGAAATATCCCCCGTATTCAAAGTGGGCGATAAGTATGTCATTTTGATCTGCGATCAGCACATTCCCCGCAGCTCGGTCTTCTCCAACGCACAGATGCTCGAAACCGAAAAAGCTCGTTTGCGAGAACAAATCGCCGAAGACAAATTACGTGTCGCCGCATCTGATGTCTACAAACAATTGCAGAATGAAGCCAACGTCGTAAATCTCCTGAAAAAGACCGAATTGCAACAACAATACCCCGGGATTGCTGCCCACATCAATTCGGGCAAGATCACTTTCCGTCAACTGGCTGAAAAATGCCTGGCCCGATACGGAAACGAAGTACTAGAAGGCGAAGTAAACCGCCTGATCCTGACCCAAGCCCTCAGCCAACGCAAACAAGCAATTCAGCAAGCTGACATCGATCGGGAAATTACCCGAGCTGCTGACGCCTACGGATACTGGAAAGAAGACGGAACTCCCGATGTAGACCGCTGGCTTCAAAAAGTCACCGAAGCGGACGGGGCAAGTGTCGAGCTCTACATACGAGACGCTGTCTGGCCGAGCGTAGCACTCAAAAAGATGGTTGAAAATACTATCGAAGTCACACCAGCGGATATGCAACGGTCTATTGAGTCCAATTACGGTGAACGTGTTCGCGTTATGGCAATCGTTGTCAATGACCAACGACTCGCACAGCGTTTGCGCACCCAGGCCCACGAAAATCCAACGGCTGAATACTTCAGTGAACTAGCGCACCAATTCTCCACAGAACCCGTTTCAAAAGAAAACCACGGCACGGTGCCCCCTATTCGAAGGCATAGTGGGCAGCCCCTCGTTGAGCGCGAAGCCTTCAGCTTAACCGAACAGGATCCTCTATCGAGCATCATTGTCGTAGCGGACAAATTTATCTTGTTAAGGTATCTCGGCCGAACAGTCCCGCAAGTTGAACAGGTTGACGCCGAAGTGCGGCGGGAACTCGCCAATCATATTCATGAGAAAAAATTGCGTCTGAAGATGGAACTCGAATTCGAGCGTTTACGCAAGAATGCTCGCGTTGACAATTACCTGGCCGCGGCAACACCAGGAAAACCTCAGGGGCGATCGCGTACCGCTCAGACCTTGCGGCCTGGCCAGACTCGGCAACGATAAGCCGTATTTCAAATACTGGTTAGGAAAGTTCGGAACACGTCTACCAAATAAAATAACGGGCGCCAGTGATGATCACTAGCGCCCGT
>CAZITS010000308.1:0-6625 GCA_964542185.1 uncultured Pirellulaceae bacterium | reverse complement strand
AACCTGGTGAACATCACCTTGCCGTCCGCGGAGACGCGCCCTTGCCAGTAGGCGGTCACCTGCTCACCCTGTTTTCCAAATCCTGGCCAACTCGTCAGCCACTTGATCGTCCCCACCCAGCGTCCTTCAACGAGTGAGCACCATTTCTGAAAATCGGCCTGCGTTGCTTCTTGCGCCGTGACGGGCGCAGTCATGAAGATTCCGAGCAGGACGATCCACTTTGTTACGTTTTTCATCGTTTGTTTCTCCAGGGGATTCTCTCAGCAGGCTCTAGAGGATTGTGGCAAAACGCCGCTAGTTCCCCCCACAGCGCCCAAATCGTGTCGTCCAACCGCACCATACCGGGCGCTCTGGCAAGCTCCCCTGGTCGCTGTGCCGGCCAATCCGAACAGACGTTCCAGCGGGCGCTATAAAGCCCAGGAAACAACACATTTACATATATTTATTTGTTAATCAAGTCTACGTCCACTGGTCAATCCGTTCGCTGTCAAATTGTGCCGGTGCGCCAGGAGCACCACAGCGTCTGCGTTTGCAATCTGTCATCTGGAGGGCGCCGAGTGGGACGCACAGGAGGCCGCCGGCCCGCTTCCCAAGCCATTACGAGCGCCAGCCGCGCTGATTGCGGTGCGCGGAATGCAAAACAAATCACACCGTCTTGGGGTGAATGTACCCGGTTTCCCGTACCCAGGTGCAATCGTTCTGGGATGCCATGCCGGCCGGCGGTGCAGTGACCTCTCTGGCAACCACGAGCGGGTAGCCAGGGTCGCCCGCTGCCAGCCTGGATCGTACATTGTCGATGTCCCAGCGCGTCTTGGGATCACTCTCGTGTGATCACCCCTTGTCCGCCTGCTTCGAACACCCTCCATCAACGGAAAGCAGAACTGCCGATGAATGCCCAGCTGCCGAAGCAATGGATCCGATTGGCCGCGGTGGCCGGTGCGGTGTTGACTGCGCATGTGACACTGGCTGCAGAGCCGCTGAAGATTTTCATCCTGGCGGGTCAGTCGAATATGGTCGGTCATGCGCGAGCGCACACCATTGCCACGTTGTACGCATCGGACAAACCGCGTGACCAGGAACTGCGCAGCCTGGTCTTCAACAACGCCAGCGGTGTTTCCCTGAAAAGTCTGGAGGAACAGTTGGCTCGTGGCAGGAACCTCGATGCGTTAACCGGAGGGATCTCCAACGAGAAGATCAAGGCACTCAATGAGGGGCCAGAAAAGAAGGCTCTGGAAGCGGAGGTCAAGAAACGGAAGGGCACACACGAAGCCTATAAACAGCGGGTGGCTGCGGCTTGTGCTGTTTCCCAGCGGGTCTACATCAGCTCGATTGCGGATGGCAACAGGAGGTCGGGTAAGCTCGGTGTCGGCTATGGTGCGTCCAAGGAAACAATCGGCCCTGAGTACGGCTTGGGCCTCTCGCTTGCCAGGCAGATCGACGGTCCTGTCTTACTGATCAAACCTTCCTGGGGTGGCAAGTCTTTGCACTACAATTTTCGCCCCCCCTCCGCCGGACCTTACACACTGAGCGACAAAGAAAAGGCCAGCGACAAGGCGGACGAGATCAAACAGAACGCGGGTTTGAACTACCGGATGATGCACGAATCGATCCGCAAGGTACTGGCTGATCCGGGAAGCCATCACCCTGATTACGAAGCAAAAGCCGGCTATGAGATCGCCGGATTCGTCTGGTTTCAGGGGTTCAATGACCAGTTTTCTCCCGCCTTTCGGGATAATTACAAAGACAACATGATCGCCTTCATTCACGATGTGCGCGCCGCATACGACGTCCCACGCATGCCCTTTATCATCGGCGTGCTGGGCACCGGTGTGACCGCCGAAAAGGTGGCTGAAAATCCGGTCTCCGTGGCGCAGCGCGAGGCTGCCAGACAGCTGGGAACGAAGAATGGTGTCGCCTCTGTCGAGAGCTATACGGTGTACTCGCTGTATTCCAATCGGGTTTTCCAGAAAGGTTGGCCTGAGCACTTCCACGAGTGGGACACGGTCGGTAGTGACCGCCCTTATCATTATCTTGGCAGCGGGGCGTTCTTTGTCAGACTCGGGGCCGCGTTTGCGGACTCGCTGGTCAACTTGATGACCAATTAGCAGAAGTCGTATTCACGCGCTGCGGCCAGCGACGCACCGAGTTGGAGTTGCGCGTCCCGGTGAGAACCCCTGTGTCGTCAGCCAGTAGCCGGGATTCGCTGCCCGGCTTCAGCCCGGCTGTTCCAATTCGACCGGGGATGATCTGCTGGAAAGAGAAACCGCGTGTTTCATTATTACCCAATGTCCCAGCTTGTTCTCGATCCGTTGCTCTGTGACACGACCCTCCCCTGGCACGCCTGCTGGTCGTCCCCAGAGGTTTTGCCACTACAAAGTACATCGCATCCGCTAGAATGTTGCGATGTTCACATTGCTCCTGCTTGCCGCCACGATTAGCCAGCCACACTCCATCGAGCTGCGAGTGACATCACAGCTTCCGTCCGCCAATGTACCGATGGATCCGGTGGTCGACTTCGGCAGGATTATCCGCCAACGCGGACTCCCGGGTGTGTTGGATCCCAACTCGATTGATGTTGTGAATCTGACGACTGGCAAAGTCGTTCCCCACGCCCGCCGTGAGGATTTCGCCTATGGTGACAAAGGTCGCATCGAGTGGGTGATTCGTGATCCAAAGCACACGCGTTATTTGATTCGCTTCCGCACGGCGCAGCAACGACCGCCGCTGCTGCCGCAATCCTACGTGCCGATGATCGGCAATGGTGACCTGCTGCGGTACAACGCTGCACAGCCCCGACCGATTGCCTTGGTCTATCACAGTGGACTGGTCGATCTGACGGGGGATGGCAAGCCTGATCTGGTCGGCTGCTGGAACTACGCCTATCGCCCTGGTGATCCCTGGGACGGAATTGTCTGCTACCCACGAGTTGGCAGTGCCGACAACTTCGAGTTTGGCGATTTGGTGCGTATTCGTTACGTCGACGACGCGTCGTCGCGGGACTTCAAGCACTTCGACAAGCAGGTTTACATGTGGTGCGACTTTGTGGACCTCAACCGAGATGGCAAAGTTGACATTGTGTACTCACCCAGCGGCAAAGGCGTCGTGCGTTTCTACTTGAACTCCGGTCAGCGGGACGAGGGTGGTATGCCCATTTTTGTTGCCCAGGGAGAGAAGGCGATGCCGAGTTGGCCAGTGCGGGCGGCCGACATCGACGGTGATGGTGACATCGATCTGATGTCTGGGAGTGGAGCCAGGAATTCGGAGACCGGGAGCGTCAGCAAAGTCACGCTCCATCGCAATGTTGGCGCAGCGGGCTGGCCGCTGGAGCTGGATCAGGGCCAGCCGGTCAGTCTGGGGACCTCGCCTTGTTTTTTTGATGTCGATGATGACGGATTACGGGACGTCGTCTGCTTGCAGAGTGACCCCAGCGATCCTGGCGTCAATGGCTTTCATGTCGGCTGGAAAAAGAACCTGGGCGAGGGCGGGTTTCGCTATGGACCGACGCAGCTGCTCCCCGGTGTGAATGCGAAACTATCCCAGCCGCGCGTCCTGGCCGCCGTCCATGACGGTCCCCAGCGTGGCCTACTGGTGGGTGGCAATGTGTTTGAAACCGTGTCGTTGTTTGTCAGGCACAATACCAAGGGAGCCATCCAACCCGCGTCGGAACCGAGCGGACAGCGCTATTTTCGTTTGTTCGGCGAAGCCGTCTCGCGTTCGGCCGTCATGTCGCTCAGTGACCAGTCGACCCCGTTCGTGTGCGACTGGGACCACGACGGCGACCAGGACTTGCTGATCGGGGGTGGTTATGGTTGGCCACGCATCGTCATCAACCAGGGAACACAACAGCGGCCTGCCTATGGGCGCGCTGAGCAGATTGTTTCGCAAGGCAAGCCGATTCGGTTACTGCGCAATCAGATTCTGGGGCCGCCCAGGAGCTGGCACGACATGGGCTACCCATTTCCTGCGTTTGTCCGCTGGGACGATGATCGGCTACCGGATCTGGTCGTTCCCAATGAGACCAATCGGATCTTCTGGTACAAGAATATTGGCACTTTGAGCAAACCGGAATTTGGTGCGCAGCGCCAGGTAATTGTGGACGAGTTTCCTGATTCACCAGAAAAGCGAACGCAGACCGCCGAACTCGTTGCCAAGTCGCCGCACGTGTACCCGGCAGACAAAACGCAACCGTTCTATTGGCGCACCGGGGCGGCCTTTGGCGATTTCAATGGGGATGGACTGACGGATATCGTCCAGCGCGCCTGGAGCAAGTACAGTTTCACGCGCTTTCTACGTTACCGGGACCAGGCTGGAGAATTGCGGCTCCGCAGCGAACGAACGTTACGAGCGGGGGAGAAACAGTTTCATGGTGCGCGGGTCAACGTCGTGGACTGGAACGGCGACGGCCAGCAGGACATTGTGTATAGCGCGGCAACCAACCGGCGGGGGAGCGACACGATTTTTCTCAGCTTGAATCGGGGCACCAACAGTGAGCCGAAATACGACGCAGCGCAACCCCTGCGTCATTTTGGTAAGCCCATCTACATCACCCGCCATGGTCCCCACCCCTGGGCGGGTGACTTCGACAATGATGGCCAGGCGGATCTGCTTTGCTATACCGAATGGAGTGTCTATCCCTTCTATACGCATGCGGCACTGACGATGCCGCAGCGACCGACCTACGTCTTCAGTCCGCCGGTCACTGCGGACGAAGACTAATGGCCGCGGTGATTTTCCAGGCAGAGCCGTGCACCGAGCATTCGAGACGGCGGATCATGGCTTGCGCTGGCGCGCTTCGACCTGCAACCAGACGACATCGTTATCGACAAGCTTTTCCTCATTCCACTTTGTAAAGGTCTTCGTGCTGACGTAGAGCAGTCCTGGATAGGACCCTGCCGGAATCCGGTTGAATCCGGTAGGACGTTCGAGACTCGGTTGAACCTCACCTCGCTGCGGATCGGGATTGACGATGCGCCTGGTGATGAATGTCTGGCCGCCATCGCGTGATTCCAGCCAGACGATTCGCTTGCTTTGGGGGATGTAATTCGTCCAGTAGGCCGGCTCATGAAAGTATTTGGAGAGAGGCTTGCCGTTCCAGGCAGCTTTTGGGTGGTCGATGGGCGCTACGATCAAGGTCAGACACAGCACGTCGTCTGTGGTGATGGAGAGGCCAGCCCGCGAGTCGACGATCGCCCAGCCGGGGTGGTGTTTTTCCATCGCGGACTGCAGCGGCAGTTGTTGCCAACGGTCTCCATCGTGTCTGGTCAGGTAGGATTGGCCGGGCTTCTCAGGGGTATTGCGATAGTAAAGGACATAAGGATGCCCCTGTGAATCGACCACAATCGTACCGTCGTTGCGGATTCCTGGTTTGGGATCGAAACCCTCCCCGCCCATCAGCAGGTCTGCGGTTTCCATGGTTGCTGGTAGCGCAATTGAAGTCCCGTCTGCCCGCTCCCATGTCCGTCCAAAGTCGTCCGACTGCATGTAGTTGACCGATTGGATGTCGCCCCACAATTCGGACGGCTGGCCTTTGCTGCTTTGAAACGTCCGGCAAGCGAAATGCAGTACGCGTTGCTGGGGGCCCCAGGCCAACCCGCTGTGAAAGGCCGCGTAGCCACGGCAACGTTGCTCACTGCGCATGATCAGCCCGCGGTCTTCCCAGGCCTGGCCCGGTGGCTTTACGTACAAGCGGACTCCAGCCCACTCGTAACGTCCGGTCAAGTAAAGCGCACCGTCTGCTCCGCACATCAGCGTGGGATAAGACAACTTGTTGCCAAACACGACTGGTTCGGTCCAGGCGGATGCGTCGTTCGGGCGGAGACTGCGGCGGTAGGGAATCGCGTTGTGGTGTAAACCATAGACTACGTGCAGATAACCTTGGCGATCGATTGTCATGGCCGGACGCCCATGATTGTCGTGGGACTTGCCGATCGTGTGCGTCTGTGACCACGTTCCGGTTTTGCGATCCAGCGTGCGGATCACGGCAAAGTAGCCGTTCTCATTGGACTCGAGCCAGGCCACGTGTGTCTTGCCCTGATAGGTGATGATCTTGTTGCCTGTCCCGGCGGTGGCTGACTCGCATCCACGGGACGAAATCAGGGTCCTGGTAGAGTTGCTCTGCGCCGGCGATGGTTCGGCAACTTTCGTTGTCCCTGGCGTGGCCGTGTTCTGGTTGCCGCCGGGCACGGCCGGTACCTGAGCGGCGACCCTGTTGGCGGCCGCTAACGCCACTACTGCTGTCAGGGTCAGGGTGAGACCGTGAAGTCGCATGTGTAATCGACGTGTCTTCCGCATCGGGCGTCTCCGTTCGGATTCCAGCTCGCAGCGTGCCCTGGAAAAAAAACGACCCCAGAGCAAGACCTGACATTTTGTTGGGTCCGGTTAGCGGTCACGACCGCAACCGAGCCAGCCCGCCGGCAGGTATTGTTTACTGGCCACCACCTGCCATCGGTAGCTGGCTATGTTGCCAATCTTACTGAAAGCCAGCCCGTATCACTATCCGCTTCGCCGATACCTGTTCGTACGCGCAGGTGGATATGCTGTTTGTCAATTGGCGTTGTTGGTCGCTGCAGTTGGCGTTCTATTTGTCGTGGACCCCGCCCGTAGTGGTTGCTGTCCGTAATGACCA
>CAZITS010000307.1:0-6625 GCA_964542185.1 uncultured Pirellulaceae bacterium | reverse complement strand
ACCCCCACCCCGCAGCGGTTCTCGATCACGAAACCCTCGTTCGCCACCGTCTACTCCTGGCCCAGGATTGAGACCACGTCCCGAAAATCCACCACCAGGACCATCTCGAAAATCCTTCGGATCTGCAGAAAACGCGCTGTCGCTATTGAAAAACTTCAACTGTCGCCTCAGCCGCTCCAGACGTTTCCGCGCCTGTTCAACCTGCTTGCTTTTTTCACCATGTTTTTCGATCAGCTGTTGCAGGTTTTTCTCCTGTTCGCCGATCTGTCGACCAAACTGACTCTTATATAGTTCAGCCGGATCTCGAACCGTTCCGCCGCCACCATACGGACCTGACCGTTCAGCAAACTTGCGTTGTAGATCGTCCAGTCTTTTGCGGAGATGATCGATCTGCGCCGCCGGGTCAGTGCGGCGATCGGCATCTTTATCACCAGACGCCTTCTTTTCTTCAGCCTTACCAGCATCTGCCGCAGGCAGATCAGAGCCGCGCTGCGCCAGTACAGGGGCAGCCAATAGTGCAACGCACAACAACGTGTTTTTCCATGCATTCCACATTTGTCCATCTCCCAACAAGCAAACAAACCAATTCGAATAGCTGCTGCCGACGATCATCACAAACTAGAAAGAAGATCCGCCCCAATGCAACGATGACAGCACAGCCGTTTCATCTTATCGTTTGAAAATCAGTGCGTCACGTACAATTGCAGATAGCTGCACGCGCTGCCACAGTCTCTTTTTAGGAGACGCAATCGCGTCTGTGAATAGCAATCCCTGTTTCCCGAAAACTGCTAGATTGCGGCAACCGCGCAATCCGGTAAGCTGAGGTGACGCAAACCAGTAACTGGCCTGGCCGTATTCCCTGGAATATTCCGATGCAAACGACAAAACTTGCCCTTCTTCTGTATCTATTCGCACCACAGTTGGCGATCTTGGCAACTGCTTCCGATTGGACCCAGTTTCGCGGCCCGGGTGGAAGCGGCGCCAGCAGGGACAGACAACTACCTGCGCATTGGACCTCCGGAGACAACGTGATTTGGCGCACACAGCTGCCCGGATTGGGTGGTTCGAGCCCCATCACACTGGGCAACCGAGTCTTTGTAACCTGTTACACAGGCTATGGTCTCGAACCAAACCAGGGCGACATGGACAACTTGCGGAGATGGGTAGTTTGCCTGGATAGAAGTACCGGAACCGTTCAATGGAAAAAGGAATTTACCCCACAACTTCCAGAATCCACCTACTCAGGCGGCAATAGTTCACGACATGGATACAGTTCCAGTACGCCCACCACCGACGGCAAACACCTGTATCTCTTTTTCGGACGATCCGGAGTCTTTTGCCTGGACTTGCAAGGCCGTCAAATCTGGCACGCCGACGTGGGCGCCAAAAGCCACCGCTGGGGGTCGTCAAATTCACCCGTACTGTATCAAGACCTGCTGATTATAAACGCCAGCGTCGAATCACAGTCGCTGATCGCCCTGAACAAGCACACTGGACAACCAGTCTGGCAAGCAGACGGCATTCGCGCTTCGTGGAATACCCCACTGCTGGTCAAAACCGCAAACGGCCCCTTTGAATTAGTGGTGAGCATACAAGGCAGCGTAATTGGGTTCGCGCCTGCCTCAGGAGAAAAACTCTGGCAGTGTGATGGCATCCGAACCTACGCTTGCCCTAGTCCAATTGCAGTTGACGGCATTGTTTATGTTACCGGCGGCCGCGGGCAACAATCCACATTGGCAGTGCGGGCGGGAGGTCGCGGGAACGTCACCGCGACACACATACTGTGGCGCATCGAAAAAGGCTCCAACGTGTCGTCACTGGTTCACCACAACGGCTATCTGTATTGTGCAAATGACAGTCGAGGAATCGCCTTCTGCTTCGATGCGGCGACGGGCGACATCAAATACGAAGAACGCCTGACGCCACGCCCCGACCTGGTCTACGCCTCTCCCGTTGTTGCGGACCAGAAAATTTTCTACGTGTCACAGACACGCGGCACGTACATCATCGCCGCTAACCCTTCCTACAAATTATTGGCCCACAACACATTCGACAAAGACACCAGTCGAGCAAATGCTTCACCCGTCATCAGCAACTCACAGCTGCTGTTGCGCAATGACCAATTCTTGTATTGCCTGGGAACTCGTTAGACCAGGTCGGTGCAGCATGCTACCGACAACCTCCAGATACCTCTCCAATTTTCCTGGCATCGATTGCCAACTTCCAGGAGAACATCCGTGATCAAGACCACCGTGGTCGGAAGTTACCCCGTCCCCAACTGGCTTCCCATCGTCAGCACGCGAGAAAGTCTGCAAGACGCCATGCTCGCGGTCATCAAAACCCAGGAATTGGCTGGCATCGATGTTGTCGCTGACGGAGAGCTCAATCGCTGGGACGTCAATCATGCCGAAACGAACGGGATGATCGATTTTTTCGTCAAGCCGATGCACGGCATCCAGCAACGCCTGACCTCTAACCAATTGGATACCTGGCGTGCCATCGCCGGCAACCAGTTTCGCGCCATGCCACCCGGAATTGTGACCGCTGACCTGGATGGGGGAATGCTGAATCTACGGGGTGACTATGAGCTGTTCCAGAGCCTCACGGAGCGGCCCACCAAGTTTACCGTCACTAGCCCTTATATGCTGGCCAAGATGCTCGCCGACGCACATTACCGGGATCTAGAAAAACTAGTTATGGCGTTAGCTGACGTCCTACAGAAGCAACTTGTTGGCCTGGGCGCAGATGTGATCCAAGTCGACGAAGCCAACGTGACCGGCCACCCTGATGATGGGCCTTTAGCTGCCGCGGGCATCAACCATGTATTGCAAGGTGTAGCGACCCAAAAAGAAGTACACCTTTGTTTTGGCAACTATGGTGGGCAGACAATTCAGACCGGTGAATATGAAAAGTTGCTCGACTTCCTCAACCTGCTGGAATGTGATCACCTGGTGCTGGAAATGGCGCGGCGTCCAGACACGGAACTCACCCTGTTGCAACATGTAAGAAAAGACACCGGGATCGGCATCGGTGTAATCGATATCAAGGACAACGAAGTTGAGTCACCCGAGATTGTCGCACAACGCATCGAACAGGCCAGCAACGCCCTGGGCGCCGAGCGCATCCAATACGTCCACCCCGACTGCGGGTTCTGGATGCTGCCGCGCAGTGTTGCCGACGCGAAAATGCGTTCTCTCGTACAGGGGCGAGACCTGTTCGAAGGGCGTTAACGGCGCCCACGCAAGTCGAGATACCGTCGCAACCGTCTGGCTGGATCACCGACGATCGATCTAGCTAATCACTTCCTTGCTGCTGCCGCCAGGCTTCTCGATGACATAACGCGGCACAGCATAACCCGGCAGGTGCTCCCGCATTGCTTTCACCAACTGACGTCCTTGAGATACCGGAACTTCAAAGTGACTGGCACCAGCGACATGATCTAACTGGTGCAGATAGTAAGGAACTACTCCGAGATTAATCAACTGGCGACTCAACCCGACTAATGCATCTAGTGAATCATTGACACCCTTCAGCAACACCGCTTGATTCAGCACGGTGACACCTTGATCTAACAGACGTCTCAACGCGTCACCGACCCGATCATCAATCTCAGCTGGGTGATTCGCGTGAACGACTACGAACATGGCCAGCCGACTGCCTTTCAGATTAGCGAGCAATTCATCGGTAACGCGTTCCGGAATAACGATTGGCAATCGCGTGTGAATTCGCAAGCGGCGAATGTGCTCGATGCCAGCGATTTCGGACATGAGCGCACCCAGTTGGGAATCAACTAGCGTCAACGGGTCTCCACCACTAAGTAAAACCTCATCCAATGATGGGTCATCCGCCAACATCTGAAGTGCTGGTTGCCACGCAGCAAGCGACCGCGGTGCTTCCTGATAAGGGAAATGCCTGCGGAAACAGTACCGACAGTGGATCGCACATGTTCCCGAAGCGATCAATAAAGCTCGGCCCGCATACTTCTGCAACAGCCCCGGTGTCTGAATGACACTCGCTTCCTCTAAAGGATCTTTCCGATCTTTCTCTCCGGGGCTCAACTCCAGGTCGAGCGGCAGAACCTGGCGAAGCAACGGGTCATGCGGATTTCCAGGCTCCATCCGGCGAATGAAATCCAGAGGAGCAAAAACGGGAAACTCGCGTGCCGCCTGGCGAGCCGGAACAAGATAGCGGGCTGGCAACTGCAACCGATCAATCAACTCACCTGGCTCACGCACCGCTGACTTCAGTGCCTGCTGCCAGTTGGTAGTCGCTGCCACACTGGCCAGGACAGAATCTGTTTTTCCGGTTACAATCTGCATTAAGACTACTCGCACGAGTGTTTCACCCGCTCTCCAAATAACCACGTCGGGAATTTCAACTTTGGCAACTTACAAGACCAACGACTTCCGTAAAGGGCTCAAGGTTCAGTTAGACGGCGAGCCGTATCTAATGATTGAAATGAACTTTGTCAAACCCGGCAAAGGAAATGCCTTTTACAAATGTAAACTACGAAATCTTGTACGCGGAACCGTCATGGACCGAACGTACAAAGGTGGCGATTCACTTGAATCTGCAGATGTCGAAGAAATCGACGTGCAATTCTTGTATCGACAAGCGGACACCTTCGTATTCATGGATGATTCCAGCTACGAACAGTACGAGCTTCCCACGGAAACAATTTCTGACACTTGGAAATTTCTGAAGGAAGGCATGGGATGTTCGATGATGCTGTACAACGGCAACCCGCTGACAATGACTCCTCCCAATCACGTGCAATTGCTCGTGACCCAATGCGAGCCAGGCGCCAAAGGCGATACCGCTACGAATGTTACCAAACCTGCCCTGGTAGAAACGGGGGCTGAAATTACCGTCCCGGGATTTATCAAAGAAGGCAATTTGATTAAGGTCGACACTCGTACAGGTGCATACGTTGAACGCGTGAGCAATTAAACCAACCATGCTACATACTGCTCCAGTCAACCGCATTCCTGGTGCCATCTCCTTGGTGGCCGCAACTAGCTGCGTTCACAGAGACGCTACCAGTGGATCCGACGGTAAGGTACTCTGGCCAACTGGGGTGATCACAGCGATTTCCGGCATCTACTTCTTTACCTGTCCCGGCACTGAACCGAAAGAATGACCGAGACTGAGAAGTCTTCATCCCGAGTCATTGCATGGCTGCAAAATGCAGTTCAGCAAGGTGCATCCGATTTGCACCTTGTCGCGAACCATCCCCCCATACTGCGACTCCATGGTCGCCTGCTCGCCCTTGATGAAGAATCGCTGACGCCCGCGGACCTGGCAACAGAACTGCCGGCACTCTGTCCACCAGAAACCTACAGCGATTTTGAATGCAACAAAAATGTTGACTTCGCATTTCAATTGGAATTCGCTGAACGCCCACACAGGTTTCGTGCGAATTTTTTTGTCAGTGGTGAGGTGATCGGCGGCTGCATACGCATTATTCCAGAGGAAATCCCTAGCTTTGAATGGACCGGCTTCCCGCGTGCAGTCGCGCACCGGCTAACGGGGTTTCAAAACGGGTTAGTCGTCGTCGCTGGTGTTACCGGAGCAGGTAAAACAACAACGCTGGCGATGCTCATCAACCTGTTAAACCATGCTGGTGGCTATCGCATCATCACAATCGAAGAGCCCATTGAGTATATCTTCCCGCAGACTGCTGATTCTCTGGTGACACAGCGTCAGGTTGGCACCGATGTCGTCACCTTCGCAGATGGATTGAAATACGGCTTGCGCCAAGACCCGGATGTGATTCTCGTCGGCGAAATTCGCGATCGTGAAACAGCCCAAATGGCGCTCAGCGCAGCCGAAACCGGACACCTTGTCTTCACAACACTCCACAGCCGTGATGCAAAGGGAACGATCTCGAGACTATGCGACTTGTTCCCACAAAGTTCGCAAACCGAGATCCGCGCCCAACTCGCGATGAGTTTGCGCGCCGTGGTCAATCAACATCTGCTGCCGGATGTAAACGAAGGGGAATCTCGCCACCTGGCCATTGAACTTCTCTACAACACACCACCAGTTAGTAGTGCGATTCGGTTCGGAAAAATTGAAACCATTGACAACAGCATTGTTACGGGACGTTCGAATGGCATGATTACGCTCGATGAATCGTTGAAACAGTTGTTGAATCAAGGAAAAATATCACCTGAAACTGCCGGCCAATTGGCCACCGATCAACGATTCCTTGATCGACTCCGCAAATAGCCCGGCAGGCGTCCTTAACACGCGTGTGAAAAGTAAGAAAATCACACTCACAGGTTTGCGATCTTTCCAGATCCGATGCGATCTCCTTGCAACAGATTCAACTGCCCCAGTACAACTTGAACGCGACCGGCGTTCAAACACCCCAACGACAGGGAATGGCGCGATGGACCAAACGGAACTCTTGCGACGCGACCAAGATCACCTGATCCACCCTCTGCACAACAGGCAATTACAAGAAAACGGCCACATTTGGGTCAAAGGAGAAGGCGCAGAGCTGATTGATGCTGATGGGAAACGTTATCTTGACGTTCTCGCAGGACTGTGGAATGTCGTCGCGGGTCACGGCCGAACCGAGTTGAGTGACGCCGCAGCGAGTCAGATGAGTGAACTCGCT
>CAZITS010000306.1:0-6644 GCA_964542185.1 uncultured Pirellulaceae bacterium | reverse complement strand
GCTCCTTCAGATCGCTCGCTACGTGGCCATCGACGCCTTCCGCGTCGATCACCACATTACCACCCAGTTGACGTACATCACCATGAACCCGGCGCAAACGACGGCCTCGGACCAGCAAGCGGGCATAGGTCAAGCAGGCTTTCGGACCTAGCAACTTTCGCCACTGGCCTGCCTCCATTCCATACGCTGCATACAGCCGCCGATCCTGATCGATCAACAACGGCCACTGCAATGAAAAATCTGCACTGTACTGGCGAGCGTGAACTGGTTTTTCAAAGGTAATTACCAGGACTTGCACACCACGACGCTCGAATTCATCGCTGGCTTGCTGCAACTGCAACAAGTGTTCTTGACACGGCAGTCAGGCGAGGTGTCGATGAAACATCAACAAGACCCAGTGGCCCCGGTAGTCCGACAATCGATGCTCCGTGCCATCAACCGCGACAAGGTCTTCCCAGAACGCCTTCATGCCGACTCGATTTATGACGTGACTTTTCTGATTCACTACTTTTGTCCGGGATTAAGACAGTAACGATTGGCCATGGTGATGCCGCTATTGATAGCTCCAACAATCCCCACTAATCCTGTATCGGCTCCGCAGAGAAATAAATTTGACAGATGCGTACAACCATCGGGCTGTTTATCCGGCGCCCCGTATACGGCGCCGTTTTCATGACACGTGAACCGCCGGATTGTCTTCGGCGTAAACATGTCTGTATCAATGACCTGGCTTCGAAAATCGGGTACAAAACGCACCGCCGATTCTACCAATCGATCATACCAACGGATCTTCTCGAGACGGTACTCCTCGTCCGACATCCCCTGCCAACGATCGTAATTTGCCAGCGTCGACACACGAATCACTCCCTCTTCTTCCGGGACCGCTCGATCATAGCGGAAGTTATTCGGCGAACAAATGACACCGCGATGCTCATCGCACAACGTACTGGGACAAGCCCACGAGAATTGTTTGGAGTCGTTGTAGAAGACCATCGTTCGATCACAGCCG
Source organism: uncultured Pirellulaceae bacterium (assembly GCA_964542185.1). Taxonomy (GTDB): domain Bacteria; phylum Planctomycetota; class Planctomycetia; order Pirellulales; family Pirellulaceae; genus UBA9264. The sequence continues at coordinate 5,635 of CAZITS010000306.1, read as the reverse complement.
ATCTGATCAGGTGGCGTATTCAGAGTCGAAACCGTTTCCACCAAGGACAACTTGCCGGCCGGAGGAGAACCACTTGTCGGCGGCTTCCCGCACAAACGCATCGTTTCGACGCGTCCAGCAGAAGAAAGAATCTGCTGCCCACTCACTTCTTCACCGTTGTCGAGCACTACCCCGACCGCATGGCCATCGTCAGCACAAATCTGTTTGACTCCACTGCGCAGTCGCAGTTCACCACCCAATGACCTGAACCGCCGCACCAGATGCCGGAGAATCAGACGGACCCCTGCCAAGGGCCGACCCAAGCCTTCCAAAAAAATACTCCGAAACAATATACAGAACAGACCAAACTCCAGATCGTTCTCACGTGCACTGCCGTACATCATGACGGGACAAAGCAGCATCTCCATGAGCAATGGGTCGGTAAATACCTCAGACAGCACCTGCCGTGTCGACACATCAAAATCCTGGTGATCCAGATCGTCATAGCCAATCAGTCGAGCCAGGAACCGCTCAAAATTATCTCGCTCTTCCGGAAAGTTCGCCGCGACTTCAGATCGCAGCAAATCGATGTCATTATTGAAATCCAGCTGAACATCAGGAAAGGCAATGCGAGAGCCCACTTGAGGAGCCAACGCAAAATCGTCCCAGCGGAAACGCAGTTGCTTCAGCAATCTTGCCAACGGACCCCGGCGCGTACCCGGCGGCACATAATTCGTCACCGCGTGCAAACCGACGTCGTAATCCCGGCCACGGAGGTGGTAAAACGAATTCAATCCGCCAATGGAATAGTGTTGTTCGAGAATACAGACACGCTGGTCGTAATATGCCAGACGGATGCCAGCCGCTAACCCTGACATGCCGGCACCGATAATCAACGTGTCATACATCAGGCAACGTCCATCATGTCCCGCGGCGCGAAAACAATGTGGGAGCCTTTCAGAGCAGTCTGAATCAAGCGGACTCAGCGCCTAATATGGGTTCAAGGTATTTGACCGTGCTCCCCATACTCGCCAACTGCTCATAATCTTCTTCTGGAATTTGCACACGATGGCGTTTCCGCAACTCCATCACAATGTCAAGGAAGTCCATACTGTCCAATTCCAGTTGTTCTCGAAACGCAACCTCATCCTTCAAGTCCGTCAGATCTTCATCCGGCGCAATATTCTCGAGGATATCCAATATCTCCGTTCGAATCTCGGCGGCGTTCATGCCGTTGGTTCTCCGCTTGCTTTCGTCATTAACCTCCTGATTAAACACAGGAGGAGAAACACATTCTACCTTCCAATCAGAATTTCTTGACCACCACAACCGAATTAATTCCCAGCATGCCAAATGAATTATTCAAAACGTAGACAGGCTGTGGGATTTCACGCGCCTGGTTGGTGACCAATCCAGGCAGATCGCACTCGGGGTCAAGATCCTTGACATTGATCGTTGGATGACAAAAACGATCTTCAAAGGAAAACAGGTTGCCGGCCAACTCCAGAGCACCAGCTGCACCCATACTATGGCCAATTAAACTCTTGGTGTTGTTGAAACAGGTCTGTTCACTGCCAGCGAAGACCGATTGCAGAGCTGCACACTCTTGCGCATCTCCACTGCTGGTCCCTGTCGCATGCGTGCTGACAATGGAAATTTGTTCGGGATTTAAACCGCCGCGCTTGAGGGCCAACTGAACACATTCTGCCTGTCGCTCCGGATTGGGCAGCACGAAATCCGTTGCGTCTGTATTCATTGCGTAGCTCACCAGTTCGCCATAGATTTGTGCGTCACGCCGCTTCGCATCCGCAAGGCGTTCGAGCACAAAAACACAACCACCTTCAGCAACCACGATCCCATTACGGTTCACATCAAAAGGACGTGACGCCTGCGTCGGATCCGAGTGCGTAGCCAATGCGCCCTGACTTCTGAAACTCGCAAAAATCCCGAATGTATGAATACTCTCAGAAACGCCTCCCGACAATGCAACATCACATTCATCAAGAAGCAGCATCTGAGCTCCTTGAATTAATCCAGCATTACCAGCAGCACATGCCGCTCCAATCGTATAGTGAGGCCCTGTCACTCCGATATTTAACGCCACCTCACCCGCTGGATTATTCGCGACAGTGCGGGGATTGTGATGGTGCGACCAGAACGACGTATCGTAGTCGTACCCCTTCAGCTCGAATATTTCATTCTCGGTCTCAACATTGCCATGCTCTGTCACACCGAGGTAAATACCCACGCGACTGGTATCCGTATTCTCCCAGTCAACTCCACTGTCTTTGATCGCCTCATTGGTGGCGTAAATTCCGACGCTGCCCGCGCGCGTACCGCGTCTGCGATCTTTACGAGACTGATACCGACGTTCGTCGAAATCACAGATCCCTGCTACAGTTTTGCCGACGTATCGGATTTCGTAATCCGATACACCGCTCACACCTTGCAGCAGGTTCTCTCGGTACTCCGAATAGTGGTTCCCATTCGGCGCAGTCAGGCCGATCCCAGTGATGACAATTCGCTGGTCGTCCGGAAGTTGATCTGTATTGCCGCGGGCGATCATTCACCTTCCCCGCTAATCTGGAAACTCTGAGAGTACCCATTTGCCTGAGCCTTGACAACGGGCGGTGTGTGCGATTAGCCGGCAGTCATACAAAACTAACGATCCAAAGGGCACAGCGACGCACGCGTAGACTCCTCACATCAGTCTCTTCAAGTCCGTTATGGGGGGGGGAGATGACCGCTGCCCCGGCAGAACCTGCTTATCGCACGGCTTTGCGCAGCGTGTAATAGGCTTCGTCCGGAAAAAACAAGCGCTCTTTGGACACCAATTTCTGGAGATGAAATTCGTATACGAAACCCTCACGCATCTCGGCCAACTGCAATCGAACGCGACGCCCAGCCGGATCGACCTGGATCGACTGAATTACCTCACTGCGGCGTTGCCGATCGGGACCGCCGTATGTTGGTGTCGAAATGCGGGTAAATGAGGAAACAGCATAGCGTGCCTTCTCGGCTGCGAGTGCTCGATCTACAGGACCGGTAAATACAATTTCAAATCCGTCCCGAATTGCCCTTACTTCCGCGACACCAGCCGGCAAATTCTTGGGTTCCAGACGCAACCGCACCAGTGTCCCGATGTTGTTCGCCCCCCCCCATCCACTGTCACGAATACAACCTACATAGAGATCTCCCTGCGGGGAGACCGCACAAGTCAGTGGCCCCAAAAGCGGCTCTCCGGATTTCGGAGCAGCAAACGTAAACGGATACGCAGCACCCTGAATCGTGTCACCGACTCGTTGCAAACTCATACGAATAAGGCGGCGCGTATCGTATTCGCACCCCACAAGATGCCCCTCAAACGGGCCAAACGTCGCTTGGGTGGCAGTACCTTCTGCCTTAGGTGAATCCAAGAAACAGATCCCATTCACACTGCGCGTCCAGGGATGTGGAATATCGATAGCTGGTGGCGTCAACGGAGGTTGAAAATCAGGCTTACGTTCAATCCGATTAATGAATCCATACCGCGCACCTGAGATAACATGATTCAGTTCGTTGAATGGGTTGTAATGACCCTGGTTGTCGGTCACGAAAATATCGCCGGATTTACTTTGAGCGATGCCAATTGGGAAACGATGCCCACCAGTTACCGGAAGAACTTGAAATCGATGTGGACGGTCGAGTGTGGCAGTGCGTGGCATCAACTTCAAAACCATCCCACGCCAATGCGCTGCAACCTCGGACCGTTCATCCTGCTGGCACGAAGTTGCTACGAAATAGTTGCCGTGCCGGTCCTTAATCAGCCCAACGGTCCAGTCGTGGTAATCCGCAGTGTGCCCCCACCCCGACGCAAGTGTTTCGACCTTCTCGACGACACCGTCCTGGTCGTTGTCAAACAGACGCACCAGGCCCCATTTGTTGATCACGTCGACAAACTTGTCCGTAGCGGCAACTCCAAACGGCGCCGCCCATTCACCGCGCAGCGGCTGCAAGTGATCCTCCAGACCATCGCCGTCTCTGTCCCTACCGGACCACACTCGTCCCTTGAGAGAAGTCACGATCAATGTTCCATTGGGACGCCATGCTAATCCAGTTGGCATCAAATCCTGATTCAGAGGTAACCGAGTCGTGCGAAAACCGGGAACAACCTGCAGGCTCACGGGCTCTAAGTCCGCCTGTTTCCCGGGCAATTCTGGAAACTGGTCGACGGGAAGCGATGTCTGGTAATCGACTACAAAGCGAGCAATGCCCTGGTCATTCGCAATCGCTGCTAAAGTACCAGAAGCCTCGAAGGGGCGTGCCGCACGAAGTCGCGTCATTCCGTTTGCCATCAATATTTCACGACCGTCCGCAGCCAGTTCCAACGACGACTCGGAATCTGTAGCCAGTAATTGCAGAAATAGCTGATCCCCTGTGCGACAACCCGCAATCTCAACCGCCCGGCGAAATCCTGACCACTCTTGCTCGTCAAGCGACGGCTCCTTCCCTGCGGCACGTGTATTTGCCTGAGCGGTGATCCGTTGCGTAACTCGAAGCGTAGCGGAATCTGCTGCACTCTCTGAAAGAAAACGTAAACGGTAGCGAAATTCAAGTCCGCCCGTGACATACTCTACCGAGTCCAACTCACCGAGAAACTGCCCGTTGGGCGTCGCCTGCCACGCCTTTCCCTGGCGACTCATCTTCAGATCTGGCCCCTCAATTCGAGATGGCATAACCTCCAGCCCAGCCGCTTCCCAAAACCATGTCTTCCCTTTTGTTCTCTGACGCGCCACATCGCCGAGTCGCCAGCTACTCAACTGCGCCTGTTCTAAATCAAACAAAAGGTTGTGCCGGTTCGACAATCCGATTGCGAAAGGCTTGAGGATCTGGCGACCGTCAACTTGCAAAACATCGGTCAAAAAAACAGGAGATTGATGGTCCTGGACAATGCCCGACCGGCGAAGCACACGCACTGGATTGGGTTGAGGCGGCTGAAAACCGGGACGATTTAGAGCCTCCCAGACGGCGGCAAGCTGCCGGTCAATCCGATCGTGCAACACACCGCGAACCGCCACTCGAACCGAGGGCATCTCCATGCGGGGTACGATCCGGGTTGGGTTGGGCACAAACCGGTCAAACCACGTTCGGCGAATTCGCTGTGATAGTTGGGTCAGATCGGGGCCGCGCGCATTGAGTGGCGCCGCAGGGGGCACCACTTTGCCAACCTGGTGGCAACTTGTACACCCAAACCCATCCTGAGTAACTAATCGCGGACCGGCTAGTGCCAGGGTTTGCGGTGAAATCGCTGGACTCGGCTCTGCCTGGCCAGGTCTTTGGTCAGGTATCCGGTCCGCCTCAATCAGGTGCTGCTGGATGACCCTGGCAGCAGCGGGATTTAATGGAAAACGAGGCATTCTGACAGCAAGCCAAGGGCGACGATTCCCCGACTTCTGCAAGATTGCCGCCAATAGCGCCGCGTCAACCAGTTTGTCACCTGCACTGGATAATGAGGGCGGCGCCATAGCTGGTATCAGCGACGCCAATTCCCGATGCCGCTCTGCGATTGCAGGGAGTTGGGCCGCGAGCCCAGGCTGAACACCCCGAGCATGACACGCCAGGCAATTGTGTTCCACGAGCAGGTCTTTTCCAGAAATAAAAGGCGTCTTACCTGGCA
>CAZITS010000305.1:2511-6647 GCA_964542185.1 uncultured Pirellulaceae bacterium | reverse complement strand
CGCGGGGCCGACATTCCACTGCGCGCTGACCTGGCGGCCGAGCTGCGCATCTGGCTGACCGATCAACAACAACGCATGCAACCCGCCGGGAGCAACGCCGCAGCGACTCCCCTGCCCCGCGACCTGCCGGTGTTCCACGTCTCCAGTCAGCTGCGCGCGATCCTGGACCGCGATCTCAAGCTGGCCGGGATCCCCAAGCGGGACGATCGCGGCCGCACGATCGACGTGCACGCGCTGCGGCACACGTTCGGCACGCACCTCAGTAAAGGGGGCGTCGCGCCCCGCACCGCGCAGGCCGCGATGCGGCATTCGAGTATCGACCTGACGATGAACGTCTACACCGACCCGCGGCTACTGGACGTACACGGCGCGCTCGATGCGTTGCCTGAGTTGCCAGTGGCCGCCGCGCTACCGACAAGCGCAGCGGCAACCCCGCAGGCGGCCTCTCCAGATGCCCGCAAAACTTCCGCCGCGACGTCGCAGCAGCGGGCCGAATCGGCCACCACTACGCCGAGTTTGCTTGCACCAATGCTTGCACCAAATTTACGCAAGGGTGGTCATTTGCTGTCGATTGTGGACCCAATGGGGGGTCGGATCGAGCGCAGCGGAAAGCCGACCACGCGCGTCGTAACTCCTGATGCCGTCAACAGAAAAGGGCCGCTGTCCATCACTGACAACGACCCTCCACAGTCGGGGCGACTGGATTTGAACCAGCGACCTCTGCGTCCCGAACGCAGCGCTCTACCAGGCTGAGCCACGCCCCGTACCGGCGATTCATCTTAGATCTTGACCCGCAAGACGGCAACCTGCCCAAGGTCATCCTGATAAATCAAATGCCCCGGATCAAAAATCAAGGGTGAATTTTCAGCGCGTCTGCTCACCGCGTGATCCAACCACAAGATCGCATCGCTGCGCCAGCCCGCACCCCATCCAGCATAAAGTAACACCCTGCCAAATCCATTCCGATGAATCTCACCGGACGACTCACCGCAACTGACTCGGTGCCAGCGAACCGGCTGACAACCGCTGGCTCGCTACCTCGAACCAGTACGACGGCGCGACGGGCGTTACTGCATGATAGGCATCGCCGCGCAACAAGATGTTGTTTCACAAAATAATCAGAATCGACTTGCTCCCCAGGATACACCCGCATTAGGATGAACGGAGCCGCAATGGGAAGACAACGGATGTCTCCCGTTTACTCGATTTGGTTTTCGAGGATTCACCGATGATTCACCACTCGTGTGATCGATGCAAACGTATGATTGATCCTGAGGATCAGCTGCGTTACGTCGTAAAGATTGAAGCCTGCGCCGCGATGGAACCGGTGGAAATGGATGAACCGGACGACGATCGCGATCACCTGCTCGAGGTTCAGGAAATCCTGGAACGACTCGACGACGAAGCGACAGACGCCATCAGTGACGACGTGTACCAGAAGCGACGTTACGATCTGTGTGCAGAGTGCTATCAACAATTTCGGCGGAACCCACTGGGACGCGAGGTGCCCGCACAGCTGGGCTTCAGCTCCAACTAGCTAGCCTTCGCACAACGCCATCCAAAGATCGTTCTCGGGCAGATCCGGTTCGGTTACGTCGTGGCATTGACCATGGACCAGTTGCAAACCGTGATACAACAGTAATAAACCGTTGCGGGTTGATCAGGCCGTTTGCAGCCGGCGCTGGTCTCCAGCGAACACGGCGGTTAAACTGACCGCCGTGTGGCTGGCTGGCAAACGATTTTGTCGGCTGCCAGAAACCAATTTCCCCCAGCCGGTAGATGGCGTTGCTCCTGCAGACCGCAGGCAACCGTGCTCGAACTTCGCTGGCAGAACGCTGAGCGCAACTGGCCAGTACCGCACAACCTCTGGCCTGACAACCGTGTATTACTTCCCCGTTGCGAGTTGATCTTTATGAAACCAGCGGTTTGGATTTTCGTCGGCCTGCTCTTGCTGCTGCACCAGGACTATTGGCAGTGGGACAGCAAGCAGTTGGTCTTTGACACATTCCCCTATGCGTTGATTTATCACATGGGTATTTCGATGGCCGCCGCGCTCGGGTGGCTGCTGGCCACCCGTTTCTGGTGGCCCCAAAACCTCGATCACTCCACCGGTAGCCCATCTGAAAGCGGAAAACCATGATCCAGTTGTGTGTGATCATCGGGTACCTCGTGTTACTCCTGATGCTCGGATTGTCGGCCAACCGTTTCTTCCGTGGGACCGCCACGGACTATATGCTGGCCAGCCACTCGATCGGACCAGTACTGCTGCTGATGTCGCTATTCGGCACCACCATGACAGCGTTCGCCCTGGTCGGTTCGACCGGCCAGGCCTATCGCGCAGGTATTGGAGTCTATGGTGAGCTGGCGTCCGCCAGTGGAATTATTCACTCCCTTTGTTTTTTCGTGATCGGGCTTCCGTTGTGGTCGCTCGGTCGCCGCCACGGCTACATAACTCAAATCCAATTTTTTCGCGACCGCCTGCAGAGCGACTTCCTGGGACTGCTGCTATTCCCCATCCTGGTACTGCTGGTCATCTCCTACCTGCTGGTCGGCATCGTTGGCGGTGGCGCCGTCGTCGAGAGTATCACTGCAGATGCATTCAAATCAGGGGACTCCGGCTGGTTTGCATCAAGCGGATATGGAGTCCCCTCCTGGATCGCATCCGCCGTGATCTGTGGTGTCGTGTTGCTGTACGTGTTCTTCGGTGGCATGCGCGGCACTGCCTGGGCCAACGCCTTTCAAACGGCCGTCTTCATGGTGCTGGGACTGGTCACCTTCGTGACCGTCGCCAATGCACTGGGGGGCAGTAACGCATTCCTGGAAAACCTGAAAATCGCCACGCAATCCGCGGAGCCATCACATCTGTCGATGGAAAAGATGCCCAAGGCAGTCTTTTTCTCGTTTCTGTTTATCCCACTTTCCGTGGCCATGTTTCCCCACGTCTTCCAACATTGGCTGACTGCGCGCAGCGCAGAATCCTTCAAACTGCCGATCATCATGCACCCCGTGTTCATCCTGATCGTGTGGGCTCCTTGTGTCCTGCTCGGGGTCTGGGCAAGTGGCGAAAACTCTGGCGTCCCAGCCGCGTTGGCCGGAATGGGCCCCGAAAAGTTCAACAAGGTCTTACCAACGCTGGTCAAATTGCATGCTGGCGACGTGCTGGGGGGACTGCTCTCGGCAGGCATCCTGGCCGCCATCATGTCGTCGCTCGACAGCCAATTTCTCTGCCTGGGAACCGTATTCACCGAAGATGTAGTGAGACACTACGGTGGCCGGGAACGCTACAATGATGCACAGGTAGTGCGGCTGGCTCGGTATTTTGTCGTGGGTGTCGTGGTGCTGACCTACCTGCTCAGTCTGCTGCTCCCAGGCTCTGTGTTTACCCTCGGTCTCTGGTCTTTCAGTGGTTTTACTGGCCTCGTACCACTGGTATTTGCGGCCATTTATTGGCGCCGTTTGACCGCGGCAGGAGCGATCGCCAGCGTCGCCACCACCGTCGGGTGCTGGACGGTCCTGTTCATTCGCGCCGGTGGCAAACCCTACACTTTTCCCGAGCAGCCCCTCTCCATGGCGGGGTTGGTTACGATTCCCAAAATGCTTCCCGTCGTCACTATTTTTGCGGCTTCTGGCCTGGTCCTGGTGGTAGTTTCACTGCTCACGCGACGTCCCGAACAAGAAACACTCGACAAGTTCTTCTCATCCTGACTTGTCTGGCGGTTATTTTTTCGTAGAATCGACAGTTCGCTTCTAAAGTTAATCAGGTAGCACCTTACGAACAGGTCTTGTGTTATGCGTCCCGCCAGCCGCGCCAAACGGCGAAGTAAAGCCCGCTCTCGTACCAAGAAGAAAGACCCTCTGTTCGTAGACGGCAAGCGGCCTCGGCCCATGTACGTCGATTACAAAGATGTCGAATTACTTAAAAAACTAGTCAATCGCCATGGGCGCATCGTGGGACGTCGCAAGACGGGTTGCACTGCCGTGAGTCAACACGCTGTGACAAGGGCCATCAAACGTGCCCGTTTCATGGCATTACTGCCCTATGTGGCCGAGTAACCTTGGCACGGTCGAACAAGACAACGCTCAAGCAGCCAAAGCCCGGGTTATGTCACCGGGCTTGTTTTTTGCGCTCTGTTTTT
>CAZITS010000305.1:0-2411 GCA_964542185.1 uncultured Pirellulaceae bacterium | reverse complement strand
CATGCCTGACACTTTTTCTGTTCAACGGCGCGTCGAATTTCGTGACACCGATGCCGCCGGTATCGTGCACTTCACAGCATTCTTCGCCTATATGGAAGAGGCGGAACACGCGCTCCTGCGCGCCTGCGATACCAGTGTCGTCGTGGAAGAGGACGGCCACACCATAAGCTGGCCCCGGGTTTCAGCCCATTGCGACTTCTCGGGTGCCGCGCATTTTGAAGAAGTGCTGACGATCGAAGTATGCGTCGAACGTCTGGGAGAAAAAAGTGCCACTTATGGATTTCGATTTGTTTCGCGAGATACAGAAATCGCGGTGGGCCGTATCACTTCTGTTTGCTGTCAATTGGAGCCCAACCAGCCACTCCAGTCCATTGCAATTCCTTCAGCATTAGCCAACCGATTGAAGGCCTACCAGCGCAGTTAATCCGTGTGGAACATTTACGGTGACACAGTCATATCGATCGTGCTGTGTCCTACTTCCCGCGTCAATGTTCCCTAACCCGTTTCCCTGCCCGCCAGCTGCGAGACAAACCGTATGACTGCTTACCTTCAGGAACTCACGATGCGGCTCTCGGCAGGCCTGGGCATCCTTCCCGAAGCGGTCCGACAGCGTCATACCGACTATGTCAAATCGCAACAACAGGACGACGGCGGATTTGCGGGCCGTGAAGGAAGCAGTGACCTGTACTACACCAGTTTCGCCCTCCGGTCGCTCGCCATTCTGGGAGAGCTGGAGGGCCAAACCGCTGAAACGTCCGCCCATTTTGTAGAACGCCGTCTGTCCGGTCAGGAATCCATTGTCGATTTTTTTTCGCTGATCTACAGCGGAGCCCTGCTCGACACCGCCGCTGGCATCGATGTGTTCTCGAAAGCATCGCCATCATGGAAAAGCAATGTTGCAGACACTCTGGAAAAACTTCGTCGCGAAGACGGTGGCTACGCCAAGGGCGCTGAGGGCGCGATCAGCAGCACTTACCACACCTTCCTGGTATTAATCTGCCTGCAATTACTGGACTGCGAAATTCCCAATCCTGATCGCGTGATCCAATTTCTGAAATCCCAGGCAGGAGAAGACGGTGGCTTTCGAGAAATTCGGGCCAGCAAACGAGCTGGAACGAACCCCACTGCAGCAGCGATCGCTACGCTACGTATCCTGGGTGGTCTGACACCAGAGATTCGTGAATCGACACTCGACCTGCTGGTCGAAATGCAAACCGACGAAGGTGGCCTCCGCGCAAACACACGTATTCCAATTGCGGATCTCCTCAGTACATTCACAGGTTCTCTCACATTGCTTGACCTGGATGGGCTGGATGAAATCGACACCGCGGCTGTAGTCCAGTACATCGCAGCGATGGAGCGCGAGGAAGGAGGCTTCCATGCAGCCGCCTGGGATACGTATTGTGATGTTGAATATACGTTTTACGGGTTGGGATGCCGGGCGCTGTTTGCCGCCATCAGCTGAGCGCGTAAGGCCGCCAGGATACGTCACATCAAACGTCGCGCAGAAGTGGCGCAGAGCCACTGAATCGCCCTGCTTGCCAGACTAAACCCACCAGTACAGCAGCAGCACCATAACAACCGCGAGCGCATAGATCAGTAGTCAGGCACGGCCGGTCGCCAGATAACGCGCCAGCCAAAGTCCCAGACCGACCATCCCCAACAGGTAAACAATCACTACTCCTATAAATTGATTGCTGCTGCCGCGGTCAAATGACGGGTCCTTTCAGAATCTCAGCTGGGGCAGGCAACTCAGCATACGAACCAGCGCACCGCTCCCCGGAACACTTCGTCATTGGTCGTCAGCGTATACGGATCGTAGCGGCGATACACAAGCTGGCCGTCAGATCGCACGAGCAACCAGCCAAAGTCCCAGCCACCGCTGGTGTACCGCAGGGGCACTCCCGGTCGGACACGGATCAAGGGGTGGGTTCCCGCCACAAACAGTTCGGTCTCCGTGTAATAATAAGCGGATCCAACCTGGACCAGCACTTCGTGCGTGGTCGAGTTGTGACCTTCAGTGCAGAGCCGATCCGCAAAGCCTGAGACAGCGACTTTAATTGCCGATCCAGACGTGAACGAAGCGACCAGATCCGCCAACGATCCCTGTGTAATTTGCCCGCTTGCGTCATGCTGCAGGACTTCCCGCCAGGCGGGGCGTACCAGGAAACGATAGACCTCAAAGTCGTATACGAAGTTCTCGCTGGGTGCATTCGTGCCAACGTCCGACTGGTCGAGCAAATGAAACTTCGGCATCTGCTCGGCGGGTTCGGTGGATGCACCAGACTCCAGTCCCGCCATTGGAAATCCATCCAGAAACGGACGCGCGATTGCCTGTGTTCCATCCTGGTTGTAAAGAAAGAATGACATCGAAGGACGGGGGCCAAACGCAGCGGGCAACTGAACTGGCT
>CAZITS010000304.1:0-6653 GCA_964542185.1 uncultured Pirellulaceae bacterium | reverse complement strand
TTCACGCGCATCGGTGATGTGAGGGTGTTTCTTGCGGATGAAATCAACGGTTAACACCGTGGCAACGGAGTTAATACCTGAGTCAAGGCTCGACATCGCCGCAGCAAAGAGTGCAGCCACGACAAGGCCAGCCACACCAACAGGCAAATGGTGACCAATAAAATGGGGGAAAACACGATCCGCCACTTTGGCCTGTTGCGGATCACTGATTCCATCAACGATTTCGACAGGGTTCTGAGTGTAATAGGTCAACAATGCCATACCGCACAGAGCCAGCAGGAGCATGATCATCAAATCACAGCTGAAGTTGACCGCATTGCCGCGAATGGCCGAGCGGAGCGAGTCCATCGAAAAATACCGCTGCATGGCAACCTGGTCGCCCAAAAAAGTGCACAGGTACCAGAAGGAACTATGTAGTAAAGCAAATCCCAGGACATTGCGTTCACTCAGATCCCAGCTCCAAAGCGGGGGAAATTCGTGCCCACCACCTGCCTGAGACGCAGTCATCGTATCCCACCAGTCAAACGGCCCCGTACTGGTTTCGAGCATAATGATCAACAACGTCAGGACGGCTCCCACGACCAGAATGATCGTTTGCACAACATCTGTCCAAATGACCGCCTGAATCCCGCCCAGTACTGTGTAAACCGTTGCCAGGATCCCCACGGAAATGAGCACAAATAAAGTCCACTCTGTCAGGTCCAGGACATCACTACCAACCAAGGACGCGACGCTCGCATAGGTAATGTCAGCGACGGCCTCCGATGCGGTCAAAACCACCAGTCCCATCCAGAACAGCCGCAACACAAAAACAAACAGGATACTCGCCAGTTGGCCCGCCCGACGCCCAAATCGGCGATGGAGGTATTCATAAACGCTGGTCAATTCCAGCTTCATCAAGAACGGCAACCAGACAAAACTAACAATCAGGAACACAAAAGGGACAATCAGCCAGGCCAACGCCATGGTCGGACCGTTCTTGATCATTTCTCCGGGGGATGCAAGGTAGGAGATGGTGGAGAGTAGTGAAGCCATGATGGATAGCCCGACTGCCAACCAGGGCATTTTGCGGCCTCCAATAAAATACTCCTCACTCTTTGTCTGTTTTGTGGAGAAATAGAGACCCACCGCCAGAACAGATAACAGATAAACCACTACGACCAGGTAATCGAGCGTCTGCAAACCCTGACCTGGCACTGCATCGACCGCGGAGGTAGGCATTGGCGAATGTCCAGTACACCTGTAAAGGAAGCTTCATGAATCCGCGCATGGATTCACGCGAAACTCTGATCGGAACGATCGGTACAGCAACAATGCGGCACGTGTCCAGCAAATATTGCTGAACCATGAACTCGGAAACAGAATCACCCCCTATCATCCACCCTGCCGCCAGCCACCGCAACCAAGGCAACCTGCGTCTGCAACTTTCGCTGATCGGCCGGCCCATAACAGCAAGATCGCTTGACCGTCACAACCAACACGTTAGGGTGAGCAGTTTGTGCAACTCCCGCCATCGAATACTAAGGCCAAAACTACGATGAAGATTGATCGTCTGGAAACAATTCACCTTTGTTTCGAATACGACGAGGGATTTACCTACGCCGGTGGTACCTGTTCAGCGCGAGTCACCACGCTGGTCCTGGTCCATACCGACACTGGTGCGGTCGGCATCGGATCGGGTTATTCACACCCTGGTTTGATGGAACTCGTCCTCCAGCACCAATTGGCACCCTTCCTGCAAGGCGAAGACCCCACACAAGTCGAAGCACTGTGGGAAAAGATGTATCGCATTACTCGCTGGTACGGCCGTAAGGGCGCTGCCATGACCGCAGTCGGTGCACTAGACACCGCACTTTGGGACCTGCGAGGGCAAGCCGCAGGACAGCCCGTCTGGCGTTTGTTAGGTGGCCAACAGAGCACCTGCCCAGCCTATGCCAGCGCCCTGTTATGGAACGACGTCGACGCGCTGGCTGCAGAAGCTGCCCGGCACATCGAAAATGGTTTTCGCCGCGTGAAGATGCGACTGGGAAGAAGTTCGGAGTATGACGTGGCTGCCGTACAAGCAGTGCGTCAGGCCATTGGGCCGGATAACGATATGCTGGTCGACGGTTCGATGCGCTACAACAATCAGACCGCCCGAGAAATGGCAGCGCAGCTGGAAACACATTCGGCGTTCTGGTTCGAAGAACCTTTCGAGCCGGAAAATCTGGAAGCGTTTACCAGCCTACGACAAGATGTCCGAGTACCCCTGGCAGCTGGTGAAAACGAATTCGGGCTGCAAGGATTCCAGGAATTGATTCGCAACCAGGCGGTCGACATCGTGCAGCCCGATGCCAGCCGCTGTGGTGGAATCACTGAGACAAAACGTGTTGCCGATGCCGCTCAAGCGGCCGGCCTGCGGGTCGCAACGCACAGTTGGAGCGACGCCCTGGCCATCGTTGCCAACGCACATGTCATTTCGAACGCCCCCAATGGCATCACTGTCGAAGTCGACCAGACCGGCAATCCGCTGGTGGAACAGCTGCTGAACGAGCCGCTCGACATCACTGACGGTCAACTTGCACTCAGTGAGGCTCCGGGTTTAGGAGTTTCACTGAACCAGGCAGTGATCGAGTCCCACCGCCTGACCGACCCGTTCAATCTTGCCAATGGATCCTATTCGGATATGGTCTTTGGGCCCGATTTTTTCCGCCCCGCGGGCCCGTACGTATAAATCACTCGCTACGCGAGTCCAGAAACCAGAATCGTGGTAATAGAAGGCCCAGATTTCCTCTACGTGGCAATCACAAAGTGTTAATTAGAAATAGGTTAGCGATCCATATCGTCAGGCCCTGGGAACCCGCGGGAAGACCGATTCACACGTATCTTCCGCAAAGTCTGCCAAATCGGTTACAATAAACCTGTTCTAGAACCAAGCCCACCGACATCCACGGCGGGCTGTTTTGTCTTTTTTCTTTCTGGTATTGGAGAGCATCGATGCACCGAAAACTCGGCATCCTGATGGTGCTGCTAGCCGCCGGCTGCAGTTCCACGAATGCCCCGCCGGAGGCGACCACTGGTCAAGCGTCGACCAGTGCGAACGCTAATCTGACGGAGGTAACCCTCAAAGTTGACAACATGACGTGAGGCGTCGGCTGCGTCAAAGCTGTTACGGCAGCTTTGACCCCGCTACCGGGTGTAGCGGAAGTAGACGTTGACTTCGCCAAGAAACTGGCAACCTGCAAAGTGGACAAAGAAAAGTTCGATGTCGACAATGCAATTGCAACCCTGAAGAAAGAAGACTATCCGGCGACCCAGGTTCAATAAACCGGGGTATTCTGCAGTCTCAAGAAGGGCCAGCGGCAGCGCCGCTGGCCCTTTTTTTGTCAACCTGCTGCCATGGTTGCGAGGCGGAAGTTTAATCAGCACCACCTCGTGGCATGTTGCCCACATCGTCTGTCACACATGCCACCGCCACCATTACGCTGCCGTCTCCCCAGTCGTCTGCCGCTAACCGCCACGCCGGTCCGACGGGTTGCCCGGTACGTCTGTGCGAAGACTGACCAGACTGCCGCCACAGGTAATGTACAACGTGCGCAAGTCCGGGCCACCGAAGGCGCAGTTGGTAATCGTGTCCTCAGGCGTTTCGCGAAACGCCACCAACTCACCGCGTGGTGACACCACGTGTATACCGGGGCGGGTATCGAGTGTTTCACTAGTTCCCCGCAATTTGTGCAGCCCCGCCGCGACATACAAGTTACCCTCCGCATCAATGCACATGCCATCGCCACTGCGTCCAGGATAGAAATTGATGTGGATTCGTTCGTTGACCAACGCCCCGTCCGG
This sequence comes from uncultured Pirellulaceae bacterium, assembly GCA_964542185.1. Classification (GTDB taxonomy): domain Bacteria; phylum Planctomycetota; class Planctomycetia; order Pirellulales; family Pirellulaceae; genus UBA9264. The sequence goes on along the minus strand of CAZITS010000304.1, from coordinate 2,828 downwards.
CTTCACGTCATAGGCACGTACATCTCGATGATGCTCCGCATCAGGATGGGCTTCAATCAGATAGAGTGTCTTTCCATCCGGCGCGAGGACAATTCCATTCGGCATATGCACCTGTGGCCACTGCAAGACAGGCTGTACCTGGCCATCCGTATCAATCCGGTACACCCCCTTGGGGTTTTCCCCCGGCAGGTCTTCGACTGCGCTACGAGACGTGAAATAGACACGTCCCTGGGCATCAACGCACAGATCATTCGGTTTGGCAAATTTGCGCCCTTGATAGGATTCAACCAACACTTCCACCTCACCGGTGGTCATCGTCGTTCGAGTCACGCGCCCCATGCCACCTTCGCAGCAAAGCAAACGTCCAGTACGGTCAAAATACAGTCCGTTTGTTTCATGGCTGTCGTCCCGGAATACCGCCAGCTTTCTGTTTTGCGGATCCCAGCGGAGAATCTTGCTCATCGGTACGTTGGTGAAATACACGATCCCCGCTCGGTCGACTGCTGGACCTTCGAGGAACACTTTGCGGTCTTCGATCGCAGTCTCCACTTTGACTTTCCCTAGATAGCGATCGCTATTGAGCCCCGCGTAGACCGCGGCTGCCTGGACAGAATGACTAACCCCAAAAGGGCCCGCGCACAGAGCCGAAGCAGTGGCCACACCAACGAACCACTGCCGACGGTCGAGCGATAGAGTCTCAACCGGCCAGGTGGATGATTTCATAGACATCGCAATCCAATCTGCTAAAGAACCGGGGCAAATATCCGCCTGCCCATTTCTAGAAGTCACGGTGGTATCCCGCAGTCCAACCACCATCGACAGTAATCACATGACCGTTGGTGTAGGCATTTTCCGGGTCCGCGAGAAATTGGACGGCTACGGCAATCTCATCGGTAGTGGCCGGTCGCCCCAGAGGAACGTGGTTGATCATTTCCTGCACCCGCGCACTAAACTTTCCATCATCGCCGTAAAAGAGTTTTTCGGTTCCTTCAGTCAATGTCGAACCAGGAGCCACGCCGTTCACCAGAATACCAGCCGGACCCAGCTCCAGCGCCATCGCCTTGGTGAGGTTGATCACCGCTGCCTTGGCAGCCACAAACGCACATTGCAACCGCAGAGGGACCAGACCTGCAATCGACGCGATATTGATGATGCGTCCCGATCCCTGGCGGCGCATCTGTACAGCGGCAGTCTGGCTTACCTGGAACAGGCCATGCAGGTCCACATTCATGATGCGATCCCACTCACTGCGGGGGAACTCATCGATGGTCACCCGATGTGCCAGTGTATTGACGCCCGCATTATTGACCACGATATCCAGGCTACCATGCTGCTGAACAATCTGTGCGAGTACGTCTTGCACCTGTTCGCCATTCGAAACATCAAGCTGACGTGAGGAGGCCCCGTCGCGTTCTGCCACAGTTGCCGCAAGCTGTGCTTCATCCACATCGGAATAAACTACGGTCGATCCGTTCCTGGCCAGGCGATCAGCAATCGATAGACCAATGCCACGAGCAGACCCCGTCACCAGACTCACCGTACCGGACAAATCAGATTGCATGGATCGTTTTTCCTCATCAAACAGAAACAAGTGGCCTCTTCATGCCCACCAGCAATAGCGCACATCACGCCAATACCGCGGCTCGATCTGGCCATTTTAGGAATCGAAAGCGGACCTGGATATAAGGGGCAGGGGGGCATGGTGTTATCAACCTCTGGGACGAGACGCTGAAGCGACGGCACCCAGTTCGTATTGACAGAATGAGCATCAGCGTGCTACAGCAACACTCTCATAAGGGCGTGGTTCACACTGGCCACCACCCTCACGCTTTTACCCGCTGCCCTGAAGGACCGACCTTTAGATAACGCATCGATTCAGTCGACAAAAGCAGGACCGTTAAGAGCTTGATCACACCATGTCTATCGAACAAGTCACTGCGATCGTCAAGACACTCGAACGGCCTCGGTCTCTACAGAAACTCATTCATTCCATTCGTCGCTACTACCCGCAAATGACGGTTCTGGTCGGCGACGACAGTTCGAGTACGTGCCTGGTACCAGACATCGAGTGCCTACGGCTACCAACAGACTGTGGAGCCAGCGCCGGTCGCAACCGGCTGCTGGAACACGTGAAGACACCCTATTTCCTTCAATTGGACGACGATTTTTGCTTCACCGACCACACTCAGATCGAGGTCCTGGTAAATCTACTGCTGCGCGAGGAAATTGATCTGGCAGCCGGCGAAGTGATCAATTGTAAACGACACCTGGGGCTGTTTACTAAACGGCGGCGGAGCAGATTTCACGGTGTCATGACCCTCCAGCAACGCCACCTGACCATTGAGCGACGTTATCATGCCGAGCGCAACGCGTTTGGGTTGTGTGACATTGTGCCACAGTTCTTTGTCGCCAGGCTCGACAAGGTGCTCAGCATGGGTGGTTGGGACGAGGAGTTGAAAACCCAGGAACACGAGGAGTTCTTTGTGCGGGCACAGCGGCAGGGTCTACGGGTTGCCCACGTACCAGCAGTCACCGTTGAACATTGGCAGACGCGCCCGCCACACTATGCAGCGTTTCGTGACCGCTGTTTTCTGCCACGGGCGGCGGAAAAAATGGGCATCGATGCCTGGACCCATCTGGATGGGCAACAGCGGGATTTCCGTGCCGCGTAAGCGACCTGTCTCCCCTGGATGTCAAGAAACGGCAAACGCCGTGAACCCAAGAGGTCCACGGCGTTGCCTGAGTCTCTGAACTACCCAGCGGGTAGTCCTCAATAACCAATTCAGGAACTAGTAGCTCCAGATGGCGTCGAAACCGAACACTGTCGA